>CAMFKC010000429.1 GCA_945956975.1 uncultured Methylocystaceae bacterium
GGCCGCCGGCGAGCGTCTTGGTGTCGAGGCCCAATTCGTTGACGATCAGGCGGCGCAGCGGATCGGGGCCGATGCGCGAATAATCGTAGATTTCGGCGACGCCGGCCTCGTAGGGGCCGATGCCGGGCATTTCGCGCGAGACGATCTTGCCGCCGACACGGTTGTTGGATTCGAAGATCGTGATGTCGCAGGCGACGCCCGCCTTGGCCTGCAGGTGCCAGGCGGTGAACAGGCCGCCCGGGCCGCCGCCGATGATCGCGACCCGCATCTTCCGTTCGCCCGAGGCCGCGCCTTCGGAGACGAATGAACTCGAAACAACGCCCATTAAAACAGTCCCCGGCCCAACGCCCTGCCTTGTTTGGTTCACTTATGCACAGGCCAGAATGGCCTTCAACTGTGAAGGCTATGGCGTGTTTAACGCGGCTGCCGCGCTAACCATTTGTTTGCAGGGACGTTCGAGGGCGCGCGCAAATGCCGCGCGACTGCCTTCGCGCTGAATTTTCCTGGCGTTGTGGGGTTTTTGCAAACCCTACGTTAACCATAGGCGCGTTCCATGGGGCATCGGCCCACTCCCATGGATTCCGTTGCATGGACCAGGCGCTCGGCATCGAAGGCCACGAGATGAAAAAGGCGATCGCCCAGGTCGCGATCGAATTCTATGCGCAGGCGACCCCCGCAGCGCTCGCCGGGCGGCTCGCCCGCCTGCATCAGGCGGCGTGGGACGAGGTTCTGGCCGGCCGCCACGCGGGCGAGGCGTTCGGGGAATTGCACCGGTGTGCCGAGCGGGTGTTCAACCCCGAGGATCTGATCCGGACCTGCAATGCGCATGTTCTCTGGGCGCTGACGCCGGTGATCGCGGCTTCGCTCGCCTGCGGCCCGGGGGAGGACAAGGTCAGCCTGCGCGAAATCTCGAGCGCGCTCACGCAGATGCTGGCGAGCGCGACCGCGCCGCTGCGGGAGCATCGCATCGCCGCCTGATCGCGGTTGCAATCGCGCGCGGCGCCGGGCATATCTGCGGCGCGGCGCAAGCCTGCGCGCGGGTGTAGCTCAATGGTAGAGCAGCAGCCTTCCAAGCTGAATACGAGGGTTCGATTCCCTTCACCCGCTCCAAATTTCCTGCTTTCCCCGCCCGATCTCAGCCGCCCTTCGCGCGCATGACGCCCGGCCGCTCCGCAGCGGGGCGGGTGCGCGGCATGTAGCGCTCGAGGAAGTCGCCGGTTTCGGACTTCCAGCCTTTCGGCGGTTCCTTCAGCGCCGGTCTGGCCGCGCCGGGCGTCAGGTGGACGATCCTGAACCCCCGCTGCTTGAGCCGCCGCAGCAGCATCGGCAGCATGGCGACGGTCTGGGCGTGGATGTCGTGCAGCAGGAGGATGCCGCCGCCGCGCGCCTCAAGCCGTTTCATCGTGAGGTCGAGTTGCGCCTCCGGCGTCTGGGGCAGCCAGTCCGAGGCCCAGAGATCGGCGCCGAACACGGCGACGCCGTGCGAATCGAGCCAGGCGAGCGTTTCCGGCGTGTCCGCGAAGCCGGGAAAACGGAAGAAGGGGACTACCGGATGGTCGGCCGCCAGGGGCCCCGGGCCGGCCGCGCGCTGCGTCGCGTCCATGCCGCGCGCAATATCGGCGATGGCGGCCGCAGGCGTCAGGCCGCGCAGCGTCCGGGCTGGGTGCGACCAGGTGTGGTGGCCGATCGTATGGCCGGCCAGCGCCGCGCGCTTCACGATGGCGGGATTGGCCTCGGCATTGCGGCCGATGACGAAGAAGGTGGCGCGCACGCATTCGGCGGCAAGCGCATCGAGCACTTTCGTCGTGAGGCCGGGCAGGGGCCCGTCGTCGAAGGTGAGGACGACTTCCCGGTCCGCGAGCGCGAGCGTCTGCGGATAGGTCTTCTGGCCGATGTGCAGGCCGCCCGCTGCGCCGATCTCGAGCGTGCGGCTGACGCCCAGCGCATCCGGGTTTGCGCAGGCGGATTTCGGCGGGGCTTGATCGGCTTTCGCGAGGCCGGCGAGCAGAATGAGGGCGAAGGACAGGACAGAGGCTGCGCGCATCCTCACGCCCATACCTGCCGAACGTTGGAAATGCATGAAGAGGGCGCGGCGCTTTGCCGCCCGGCGTTGACGCGCGCGGTTGCGCCCTTCATGGTCCGCGCGCGATGGAATGGGTCAAGGTTATTCATCTTTTCGGCGTGATCGGCTGGATGGCGGGCGTGTTCTACATGCCGCGCCTGCTGGTCAATATCGCCGAAGCGCACAAGGCGGGCGAACCGCTCGAGCGGCTGCTGGGCATGGCCAAGCGCCTGTTCCGCTTCTGCGCCGGGCTCGGCCTCATCGGCATGGCGGCGGGCGTCTGGGTCTGGCTCGGCTACGGCATGGGCGGGCGGTGGCTGCACTGGAAGCTCGTCTTCGTCGCCGGCCTCGCCGTCTATTATGCGCTTTCTCGGGTCTGGCTCGCGCAGATGATGCGCGGCGATTTCCGTCATTCTTCCATCTTCTATCGGGTCTACAACGAATTCTCTTTGCTGATGTTCGTGCCGATCTTGATTTTCGCGGTCACGAAGATCGGCTGACGCCCTCTGCCAAGCCATTGGCAGAGAATGCGTTTCCGCCGCGCGCAATGCGCGCTTGAAACTTGCGGTAAAGAGCCTTAAACGCTCGCCCGCATCGCAGTTCTCACGCAGGTCAGACCATGGGCAAGGAAAAGTTCGAACGCAACAAGCCGCATTGCAACATCGGCACGATTGGTCACGTCGACCACGGCAAGACGTCGCTGACGGCTGCGATCACGAAGGTTCTGGCCGAGACGGGCGGGGCGACGTTCACGGCCTATGACCAGATCGACAAGGCGCCGGAAGAGAAGGCGCGCGGCATCACGATCTCGACGGCGCACGTCGAGTACGAGACGCAGAAGCGCCATTATGCGCACGTCGACTGTCCGGGCCATGCCGACTACGTGAAGAACATGATCACGGGCGCGGCGCAGATGGACGGCGCGATCCTGGTGGTTTCGGCCGCCGACGGCCCGATGCCGCAGACGCGCGAGCACATCCTGCTCGCCCGCCAGGTCGGCGTTCCCGCGCTGGTCGTGTTCATGAACAAGGTCGACCTCGTCGACGATCCCGAGCTGATCGAGCTGGTCGAGATGGAAGTGCGCGAGCTTCTGTCGAAGTACGAGTTCCCCGGCGACGACATTCCGGTGACGAAGGGTTCGGCGAAGGCCGCGCTCGACAGCGTCAACCCGGAGATCGGCCATGAGGCGATCCTCAAGCTGATGCAGACGGTCGACGAATACATCCCGCAGCCGGACCGTCCGATCGACCAGCCCTTCCTGATGCCGGTCGAAGACGTGTTCTCGATCTCGGGCCGCGGCACGGTGGTGACGGGCCGCGTCGAGCGCGG
>CAMFKC010000430.1 GCA_945956975.1 uncultured Methylocystaceae bacterium
CCTCCAGCCTGGCCGCCGATCGCATAGCCCTGCGCCTGCGCGATCATCGGCGCGCCGATGAGCCCAACGGCCAGAGCCGCTGCGGGAAAAAAGGCGCGAAATCGAATGGTCATGTGGAACCCTCCTCGCCGAGAACGCGTCCCCAGATGCGTTGGTTCCGGGTTTTGCGGCGTTGACGTCGCATATAGGGCGCGCCTGCTGAATGGCGGCTGAACGTCGAGGCCCGCATTGACCACCGAAAGCGCCGCACATAGGTTGCGCCGCAAATCGGACCCGCCATGACCACGACCGCCGTCAACGATCCCCGCAAGAGCTTCCAGGGGCTCATCCTCACGCTCCAGAATTTCTGGGCGGCGCAAGGCTGCGTCATCCTCCAGCCCTACGACATGGAGGTCGGCGCCGGCACGTTCCATCCCGCGACCACGCTGCGCTCTCTGGGCCCGAAGCCGTGGAAAGCCGCCTATGTGCAGCCCTCGCGCCGGCCGAAGGACGGCCGCTACGGCGAGAACCCCAACCGCCTGCAGCACTATTACCAGTTCCAGACGATCCTGAAGCCGTCGCCGCCAGACCTGCAGGGCCTCTACCTCCAGTCGCTGGCGGCGATCGGCATCGATCCGCTGCTGCACGACATTCGCTTCGTCGAGGACGACTGGGAGAGCCCGACGCTGGGCGCCTGGGGGCTCGGCTGGGAATGCTGGTGCGACGGCATGGAAGTCTCGCAGTTCACCTACTTCCAGCAAGTCGCGGGCTTCGAATGCTCGCCCGTCTCGGGCGAGCTCACCTACGGGCTCGAGCGTCTCGCCATGTATCTGCAGGGCGTCGAATCCATCTACGACCTCAACTTCAACGGCCGCGAGGGCGCGGAGAAGGTTACCTACGGGAACGTCTTCCTGCAGGCCGAGCAGGAATATTCGCGGCACAATTTCGAGCACGCCGACACCGACCGCCTGTTCCGCCACTTCAAGGATGCGGAAACCGAATGCCGCGCGCTTCTGGCGGCGGGCGACAGGGGCGAGCGCCACGACATGGTGCTGCCGGCCTACGACCAATGCATCAAGGCCAGCCACACGTTCAACCTGCTGGACGCGCGCGGCGTGATCTCGGTGACCGAGCGCCAGAGCTACATTCTTCGCGTGCGCGAACTGGCGAAGGCCTGCGGCGCGGCTTGGTTGAAAACGGATGCTGGCGGCGTGGCCAAGGCGTGCTGAGCAAAACCCAAAGCCCTCATGCTGAGGAGGCCGCGCAGCGGCCGTCTCGAAGCATGGCAAAGCCCCGCACGCCGGCCACCCTTCGAGACGCAGCCTTTCGGCTGCTCCTCAGGGTGAGGACTATTGGGTTCATCAGCCGTCGTTGATTGGCACTCGATTAGGCCAGCGCCTTCCCCACAATCTCCCCGACGCGCGGCGCCAGCGCCAACTCCAGCGCCGCCGAATGCCCGGCCTCCGACATCTTCCCCCATGTCTTCCGCACGATGTCGACGCACTTGGTCTCATCGTGCTTCTCCATGAAGGGCGCGGAATAGAATTCCAGGAACACAAGGCAGGCGACGTCTTCCAGCATTTGCGCCTCGGGATCGCTGCGCAGCCGTTCCTTGCGCACGATCTGCCCGACGCGCTGGGCATCCTCGATCGAATAGCCGGCCTCGCCTATGATCTCGGCGAGCCGCTCGGCATGCCGCGCCTTCAGCGCATTGCGCCAGCGGAAATAGCCGGGCTTGTCCATCGGATATTGCGCGCGCGGGATCGCCCAGCGTTCGATATGCTGGCCGCGCACGGCGATCTGCAGCAACTCGCCCGCATCGGGCGCGAAGACCGCCAGCCGCGCGCTCATGCGGCGTCCGTAGAGCAGGGCGGCCGGGCCGCCGATCTCCAGCGTCGGGTCGCCGGAATTTGCCGCATCGATCGCGCCGAGAACCTGTTCCAGCCTGCTCATGTGCATTTCCTGTAAGGCCTGGTTGCGCTCAAGCAATGGACACGCCAAACATGGGCGTCCCTATAGCGCAGCTGCCGTTTCGCGCAGGATGCAAGATATCGCAACACGAGAGGAATTCATGTCGGAGCCCGTGATCGCCCAGAAGTCGCCGATCCCCATGGAGGTCGAGGCCGGCAAGACCTATTATTGGTGCACCTGCGGCAACTCGTCCAAGCAGCCGCTCTGCGACGGCTCGCACAAGGGCTCGGACTTCGCGCCGATGGCCTGGACCGCGCCGGAGACCAAGACCGCCTACATGTGCGCCTGCAAGCACACGAAGAACGCCCCGCTCTGCGACGGCTCGCACAAATCGCTCTGAGCCCTTTTGGCCACCCGTGCGGAGGGCCGCCCGGCGCTCCGCACGCCCTCCGCCGTCAGGTCTTTTTCGATGGCGCGGTGAGGGGCTGCGATCCCTACTTGCCCTGCGCCTGCTTGTAGGCCGAGCCGCTGCCCTTCGGCTTGTCCGATTTCGGCTTCTTGGTTTCCTTGTTGCTCTTCGCCTGGCCCTTCGCCATAGGTTGCCCTTCCACGCCCGGAATTTCCGGATCGCGCAGGATAGCACGCAGATCGGTCGGCATGGTCACCAGAGAAGAGCGCCTCGCCGAATTCAGGCCCCTCGCGGAAACACCGGGGCCCGGCCCGCTGCGGCTGCTCTGCGAGGACCACGTCGGCAGCTATGTCGTGCCCTTCCCGTGTATCTACAGGGACGGCGCCTGGCTCAACGCCGCGACCGGCCAGCCGATCGAGGCAGACGTGATCGGCTGGCGCGAATTCTCGCGGCGGTAGCCTAATAGCCCGCGGGCCGATCGATCGCGGGCGGGATCGTCCCGCTCCGCAGCCAGCCCCGCAAATTCCCGGCGACGATTTTCGACGCAGTCTCGATGTTTGTCGTCGCGGAAATATGCGGCAGCACCGTCACGCGCGGATGCAACCAGTAGGGCGAGTCCGCAGGCAGGGGCTCGGTCGCGAAGACGTCCAGCACCGCGTGGTCGAGCGCGCCTGCGTCCAGCCGCGTCAGCAGCGCAGAATCGTCCACCAGCGCCCCGCGCCCGAAATTGATCAGGCTCGCGCCGGGCTTCATCCGCGCCAGCGCAGCGGCGCTGACAAGCCCCCGCGTCGCTTCGGTCAGTGGCAGCAGCAGAACGAGAATGTCGGCGCGCGCCAGCGCCGCCGTCAGGCCCTCCGCGCCGTGAAAGGTCTCCACGCCCTCGACCGCTTTCGGCGTGCGGCTCCAGCCGATCACCCGAAATCCGTTGGCGACGAGACGCCGCGCCGCCGTCGCGCCCATGTGGCCGAGCCCGAGGACGCCGACGGTCCGCTCCTCCGCCCGCGGCGCCTCGTGCTGCGCCCAGAGCCCCGCGCGCTGCTGCGCGGCGTAGCGCGGCATGTCGCGGTGGAGGTAGAGGGTCCAGGCC
>CAMFKC010000431.1 GCA_945956975.1 uncultured Methylocystaceae bacterium
CCCTTGCACATGCCTTCGGGCTTCACGTCATAGCCGGTGACGCGCACGAGATCGGCCGCATCCAGCCACAGGCCGGGCGGCCCGCGCCGGGCGGCGACCGCGACCTCGGCCTGATCCGTCAGAACAACAGGCATGGATGTCTCCCTGTGCGCTTCGCGCGTCACTCTTCCTCGCCGCCGTCGCCCAGGAAGGACGCAGCGGAGAGAACGATCTTGCGGTCGATCTCGCCGACCTTTTTCTTGTCCTTGCCGTCGTAGGGCGTGATCTCCAGCAGCGTGCGAATGACCTCGATGCGGGTGCGGCGCTTGTCGTTGGCGCGCACGACCGTCCAGGGCGCCGCCGCGCTGTCGGAGCGGGCGAGCATCCGCTCGATGGCGCGCGAAAAATCGTCGAACTTGTCGAGCGCCTGATAGTCGAGCTGCGACAGCTTCCAGAGTTTCAGCGGATCGTGATGGCGCGCGTGCAGGCGCTTCATCTGCATTTCGCGGCCGATGGTGAGGAAAAACTTGACGATGCGGATGCCGTCGCGCGCCAGCATGTCCTCGAATTCGGGCACGCGGTCGAGGAACGTCTGGGCCTGTTCCTCCGTGGCGAAGCCGAAGACGGGCTCGACCACGGCGCGGTTGTACCAGGAGCGGTCGAATACGACGATCTCGCCTTTGGCCGGCAGATGCGGCACGTAGCGCTGGAAGTACCATTCGTCCGCTTCGCGCGGCGTCGGCTTGGAGAGCGCGACGACGCGCGCCTTGCGCGGGTTGAGATGCTGCGTGAGGCGCGCGATCGTTCCGCCCTTGCCGGCGGCGTCGCGGCCCTCGAAGACTATGATGATGCGCTCGCCCTTCTCCTCCACCCAGTCGAGCAGCTTCAGGAGCTCGATCTGCAGGCGGCGCAATTCCTTGGCGTAGGTCTTGCGCTTGAGTTTCTCATCGTAGGGATAGCCGCCGGAGGTCAGGGCGGCCTTGTCGATTTCCTTGGGCAGTTCCTCCGCTTCGATCGCGAAGGACTTCACCGCTTCGGCAGCCTTGCTGCGCTGTGTCGCTTTCCCGTCACTCATCATCTATGAGCTTATGCGAAACAGGGGCGGGCGCAATGGCGGAAGCAAAAAGCGGCGCGGCGACGGTGGAGGTCGAGGCGCTCGTCAACGCCCTGCCAGACCCCGTTTTCGTCGTCGGTCCGGATATGCTCGTGCGGGCGGTCAACGCCGCGACGGCCAAGCTCCTGCCTGCGCTGCGCCAGAACGATCTGCTTGTGCGCGGTTTGCGGGCGCCCGACGTGCTCGATGCGGTCGACCGCGTCTTCAAGAGCGGACAGACACAGGCCGCGATCTGGATCGACCGCTTTCCCATCGAGCGGCATTTCGAAATCCATCTCGCGCCCGCCGAACTCGCGGACGAGCGCGCCTGCGTCGTCGCGCTGCGCGACGTGACGGAGAGCCGCCGGATCGAGCGCATGCGATCGGACTTCGTGGCCAACGCCAGCCATGAGCTGCGCACGCCACTCGCCTCCGTGCTCGGCTTCATCGAAACGTTGCAGGGCCCCGCCCGGAATGACGAGGCGGCGCGAGAGAAGTTCCTGGGCATCATGGCCGAGCAGGCGCGGCGCATGGCGCGGCTCGTGGGCGACCTGCTCTCGTTGTCGCGGATCGAGCAGAACCTGCACATCCGCCCCAGCGCGGCGGAAGATTTGCGCGCCATCGTTTCGCAGATCGTCGACGGATTGCGGGCCCTTGCCAAAGAGAGTGGCGTCGAGGTCCGTTTCGCGGCCGGCGAGCCGGTCGTCGTTCTGGGCGATCGCGACGAATTGTTGCGGCTCGCCGAGAACCTGATCGAAAACGCAATCAAGTATGGAGCGCCCGCGCCGGTCGATATTTCGGTCGAGGCGAAGGACGGCCAGGGCATGCTGACCGTGCGTGACCATGGGCCGGGGATCGCCGCGGAACATCTGCCGCGCCTGACCGAACGCTTCTATCGCGTCGATACGACCGCAAGCCGGGCCAAGGGCGGTACGGGGCTCGGTCTGGCGCTGGTCAAGCATGTCGTCGCCCGCCATCGCGGCCGCATGTCGATCGAGTCGGAACCGGGCAAAGGCGCGACATTCTCGGTCGCGCTGCCGCTCGCCGATCAGGGGGCCGGCTGAGACCAAAATGAAAAACGGGCCCTGCGGGCCCGCCTTCCAAAGTGCGGCCGTTCAGGTCACCGAATGCGGGCGCGACGGCGATCCTGCGCTGGCTGGTAGGCGACGCGCGCGTGATACCGGCAATAGGGCCCGTCGCCGATCGGCGAATCCGCGCCGCAATAACGGAAATCTGGAGAGGCCGGATCGCCGAGCGGCCAGCGGCACATGGACTCGCGCAGCTCCATGATGGTCACGCGTTCGGACATGGGGATGACGACTTCTTCGAGCTGCGCCTTGGGCTGCGGGGTCGCCTCTACGACGCGGGCCTGAAGCGCGAAGGCGAGATTGCCGCGCATGATAGGCGCGTGGTTGCGCGGCGCCGAGGGCGCCGGGGTGCGGATCGGCTTTGTCGCGCGCGGGCGCGGCGCCGTCTGGGCAGGAGCCTTTGCGCGGCCCGACAGGCCGAGGCGGTGCACCTTGCCGATTACGGCGTTCCTCGTGATGCCGTTGGACAACTCGGACGCGATCTGGCTTGCGCTCAAACCTTCCAGCCAGAGTTTGCGCAGAAGCTCCACGCGCTCGTCAGTCCAGGACATGAAGTCCTCCTTGAATTTCTGGGTCCGCAATCATCGGTCCGAGAGTTCAAGCGCCTGATCCGGAATCGGAATCGGTCACGCGCGCCGAATAATCGGCGTCGTTGGACGCAAGGCACTCTCGGAAGGTCCGCCGCACGAGATGTCGTAGTCGACGGAGGGGACGCTACACTAGCGGTTGAATCCCGCGCAAGAGTCCCACGCCATATCGCGACGTTTTCAACAGGAGATGGGCGGGATTGAGTCCGGCGCGCAACAACGCAGCGGATTTGACCTGAGGCGCCCACAAAAGTATTATCGATTTTTGCTGCCGCCCGAAGGGGCGGCAGTTTGCGTTACAGCGCCGGTCTGGCGCCAGCATCGGACCGTCGCAAACGCAGCCTATCAGACTTCGCCCTCCAGGGAGAAAGACAGGAGATCGAGACAGTGACTTCCGCCCTCATTCCGACCTACGCGCGCGCCGACCTCGCTTTCGAGCGGGGCGAAGGCTCCTGGCTCGTGTCGGACAAGGGCGAGCGATATCTCGACTTCGGCGCGGGCATCGCGGTTGCCTCCCTCGGCTATTCCAATCCGCACCTGATCGAGGCGCTGACGAAACAGGCTAACAAGCTCTGGCACACGTCGAACCTCTACCAGATCCCGGACGGCGAGCGGCTCGCACAGCGT
>CAMFKC010000432.1 GCA_945956975.1 uncultured Methylocystaceae bacterium
GGTGTAGTCCTTGCCCACATGCGCGTCGATCGAGCGCAGGCCATTGTGGCCGGCAGCGCCGCCGCCGACCTTCACGCGGCACTTGCCGGGCGCGAGATCGAGCTCATCGTGCAGCACGACGATCCCATCGAGCCCGATCTTGTAGAAGCGGGCGGCCTCGCCGACCGCGCGGCCGGATTCGTTCATGTAGGTTTCGGGCTCGAGCAGGATGATCCGCTCGCCGCCGATCTGGCCTTCGCTCACGCGGCCCTGGAAGCGCGCGCGGAAGGGCGCGAAACTATGCGCGCGCGCGATCGCGTCGATCGCCATGAAGCCGATGTTGTGGCGGTTGCGGGCATATTGCCGGCCGGGATTGCCCAGCCCGACGAAGAGAAGCATCGCTGCGCCTGCTGATCACATGAAAAGGCCCGGCGAAACCGCTGTCGCGATTGCGCCGGGCCTGAAACGAGGGCAAGCCGGAAGGCTTACTTCTTCTTCTCATCCTTGGCCGGAGCGGCCTTGGCGGCGGGCGCAGCGGCAGGCGCAGCCGCCGGGGCGGCTTCCTTCTCGACGGCCGGCGGGGCGATCGTCGCGATGGTGAAGTCGCGGTCGGTGATCGTCGGCTTGCAGCCTTCCGGCAGCTTGATCGCCGAAATGTGCAGGGAGTCGTTGAAGTCGAAGCCGGCGAGATCCGCGGTAATGAATTCCGGGATGTTATCGGCGGGCACGAACATCTCGACGGTGTGGCGAACCACGTTGACCGAGCCGCCGCGCTTGATGCCGGGAGCGCCTTCCATGTTGATGAAGTGGACCGGCACCTCGACGCGCAGGCGCGAGCCCGGCTTCAGGCGCAGGAAGTCCACGTGCATCACCGTGTCCTTGACGGGATCGAGTTGGTAGTCGCGCGGAATGGCGCGCTCCTTCTTGCCGTCCACGTCGATCTCGAAGATCGTTGTCAGGAAGTGACCGGCATAGATGATCTGGGTGGCGGTCTTGCGGTCCAGCGAGATCGGTTGCGGGGCGTCGCCGCCGCCGTAGATCACTGCCGGAATGCGGCCTTCTCGGCGTACGCTGCGGGCGGCCCCCTTGCCAGTCCCGCTGCGGACCGAGGCCGCGAGAGTCTTCGTCTCGGCCATGGTTCAGTCCTTACGTTGAACGCATAGGCCCGCAAAAGTTGCAGACTTTTCGGACAAGCCTATGCGCAAAAAAGCGCCCTTGCCTCCAGGGGTGTCGGAAACGGGCGCGCGCGGCTTATAGGCGAAAGGGGAGCAGGAGGCAAATTCAGGAGCGTCGTTACTTCAGCGCCGCCTTGCGCAGCGCCGCGTTTATGCGACCCTGCCATCCCTCGCCTGTCGCCTTGAAGGCTTCGATGACCTCCTGATCCAGCCGGATGCTGATCAATTGTTTGGTGGGCGCCCTTTGCTTGCCGCGACCGCGACGAATGCTGTCGGCAAGAGCCGGGAAAGCTTCCGCAAAAGGCCGCGCCTCCGCCATCTCGCGTTCCGAGATTTCCGCGTTGTCGGAGACGTCATTCAGATCGGCCGGCGTATAGCCGCACTTCGCCGGCCCCGTGTCTTGGCTATTCGCGCGCTTGCCGCTCATCGAAAAGCGTCCTCTCTTTCCTGCTCGCCCATCGCATGGAGATCACCGAGACGGCTTCTGTTCCAAGCGGGGCGAATACCACCACGAGAAGTTCGTCGCCTTGTCGCCCCACGGCCTTGAACCGCGGGGCCCGCGCGGCAACCACGAGCGAGCCCTCGAAGAAATCGAGGGTCAGCGTCTTAAAATCCAGCCCATGCTTGTCGATATTGGCGAGGCGCTTCGCCTCGTCCCAAGTGATGACCATGCCAATGCCCGAAAATGCGAGCTAGTCCACTATATTGTAGATACAAAAAAATGTCGAGAGCCGACTCGCCTAACCCAGAAACGCCTCGCGCTCCTCCTTCGGCATTTTGAAGGCGTTGGCCTCGGCCGGAAACGCGCCGGATTTCACGTCCGCCACATAGGCGCTCGCCGCCTGCTTCATCGCCGCGCCGACCTCGGCGTATCGCTTGTTGTGCTTGAAGTTTGCGTCGGTGAAGCCGAGCACGTCGACGATGACAAGCACCTGGCCGTCCGTCTTGCGGCCGCCGCCGATGCCGATCGTCGGGGCCTTGACCGCCTTCGTGGCAACCTCCGCCACGTCTTCGGGGATCACCTCCAGCACCAGCATGTCCATGCCGGCGGCGTCCAGCGCCTTCGCGTCCTCGACCAGCTTGCGGGCTTCCGCCGCCGTCTTGCCCTTCAGCCGCTTCTCCTCGTGGTTCTGCGGCTCGAGCCCAAGGTGACAACACACCGCAATGCCCGCGCCCTTTATAGCCCGAACGATCTCGGGCAGCGGCCCCTCGAATTTCACCATGTCAGCGCCCGCCTCGACGAGGATCCGGGCATTGGTCAGCGCCTGCTCCGGGCTCTGATAGGTGGCATAGGGCAGGTCCGAGATAATGAACATGTCCGGCGCGCCGCGACGCACGGCGCGGGTGTGGTGGGCGATGTCTGCAAGCTGCACCTCCCGCTCGCTGGCGTAGCCCAGCATGTTGGTGCCGACGCTGTCGCCGACCAGGATGACGTCGACGCCGCCCGCCGCCTGCGCCCGCGCGGTCGGGGCGTCATACGCCGTCAGCATGGCGATTTTCTCGCCCTTCTGCTTCATCTCGAAAAACCGGGCGGCGCTGCGCATATTCGTAACCCTCAGCCTGTTGAAAGCGGGGACGGCGCCCGCCCCTCGCGTCGCGGCTGTTATATAGGGATGGCGCAATCATTGCGCGAAAAGGGACCATGCGTTTTCCGCCGAGCTTCCTCGACGAGATCAGGGCCCGCCTGCCCATGTCGCAGGTGGCGGGCAAACGCGTGCGCCTGAAGAAGGAAGGCCGCGAATGGCGCGGCCTCTCGCCTTTCACCGCCGAAAAGACCCCCTCCTTCTACGTCAACGACCAGAAGGCCCGATTCTTCGATTTCTCCGCCGGCAAGAACGGCAACATCTTCGATTTCGTCATGGAAACCGAGGGCGTCAGCTTCCCCGAGGCGGTAGAGAGGCTGGCCGCCGACGCCGGCCTCGCCCTGCCGAAGATGACCGCCGAGGAGGAGGCCCGCGAGGCGCGCCGCGCCTCCACCCACGAGGCGCTGGAACTCGCCGCCCGCTGGTTCGAGGCGCGCCTCCAGGCGCCCGAAGGAGCGCGGGCCCGCGGCTATCTCGCCGACCGCGGCCTTGGCCCGGCGCTCCAGAAGGAATTCCGGCTCGGCTACGCCCCCCGGGAAAAATTCGCCCTGCGCGGCTTCCTGGCCAGCAAGGATGTCGACCTGTCTCTTATACACATCTCCGAGCCCACGAGACGCTCATGAATCGCGT
>CAMFKC010000433.1 GCA_945956975.1 uncultured Methylocystaceae bacterium
ATTTCCAGGGTCGGTCGCGAACTCAACGTGCGCTACGTGCTCGAGGGAAGCGTTCGCAAGTCCGGCGCGCGCATCCGCGTGACCGGGCAATTGATCGATGTGGCGACCAAATCCAGTATCTGGTCGGGCCGGTTCGATGGCGACACGGAAGACATTTTCGAACTGCAGGACCGGCTTGCCAGCGGCGTCATAGGCGCGATCTCCCCCAGGCTCGAAAGGGCGGAGATGGAGCGGGCGAGACGCAAGCCTACCGAGAGCCTTCTCGCCTACGATTGCTATCTGCGTTCCAAGTTCTGCATCTACCAGTGGACATCGGAAAGCAGCGCGGAAGCTCTCAGGCTGAGCCGGCGTGCGATCTCGCTCGACCCTAAATTCGCAGTCGCCTACGCATCGGCTGCAAATGTTTTCGGTCAGCGGAAAGCCTTCGGATGGGTCGAGCATGCCGCGAATGAGCTGGACGAAAGCCGGCGTCTCGTCGAACAGGCGATACGGCTCGGGCCGGACGATCCTGTCGTCCTCGCGCATGCCGCGCACGTCTATTCGTACCTGCTCGAGCAGCCGGAGATCGGCGCGGACCTCGCGGAAAGGGCGGTGGCTTTCGACCCGAATTTGGGGCTGGCGCGGCTCTGGGCGGGATGGGCTCATGTCTATCTCGGCGCCGTGGCTGCGGCGATCGACCATTTTCGCGCGGCGGTGCGCCTCAGTCCGGTGGACCCGCATCTGTTTCTGCCGGAAACCGGGCTCGCATATGCCTGCTTCTTCGCTGGCCGATACGAGGAGGGGGCCGCTTCGGCCAGGCGCGCCATCCAGCTCCAGCCGAATTTCCCCGGCGCTCACAAGCCGCTGATCGCCAATCTTGCGATGGCGGGCCGCATTCCGCAGGCGCAGGCCGCGCGTCGCGACGCGCAGGGCAGGGGGATCGATTTGCGCGTTTCCAGTTTCAGGCAGTTGCCGTTCCGGCGGCGCGAGGATGTGGAGAAACTGGAGCAGGCCTGCCGTCTCGCCGGCATGCCGGACTAGGGACATGCGAAGGCGCGCAAGGCCGCAAAAAAAGCGGCGCGCCGAAGCGCGCCGCCATGTCTCGTCGATACCTTCGCGATCAGGGCATCAGCACCTTGTTGACGACGTGGATCACGCCGTTCGACTGCATGACGTCGGGAATCGTCACGCGTGCCGTGCCGCCCTTGGCGTCGGTCACCATGATCGTCTTGCCCTTGCGGGTGACCGTCAGCGGTTCCCCTTCCACGGTCTTGAGCGAAGCCTGTCCGCCGCCTTCCTTCACCGCCTGATCGAGGTCGCGCGCAGTGTAGCGGCCGGCCACTACGTGGTAGGTAAGGACGGAGGTGAGCTGGCTCTTCATGTCGGGCTTCAGCAATCCGTCGACCGTGCCCGCCGGCAGCTTCTTGAAGGCCGCATTGGTCGGCGCGAAGACGGTGAAGGGGCCCGGGCTCTCCAGCGTGTCGACGAGGCCCGCGGCCTTGACGGCGGCGACGAGCGTCGTGTGATCCTTCGAATGGATCGCGTTCTCGACGATATTCTTGGACGGATACATGGCCGCGCCGCCGACCATCTTGGTCATGGCCGCCTGCGCGCCGGAATGGGCGAGGCCGAGCCCGAGCGCCGCGGCGGCGAGGATCCTGGCGAACTTCTTCATGGATTGTCTCCCGTTGAGGCCGGCGTGAGGCCGGGCCGGGCGCCAATACGCAGGCCGGATCGGGAAAGTTGCCGCGACCGGAAAATTTTCGGGCTTGATTGCGGGACCGGGCGTTGCTAGAACAAAAAAAGAACATTTGAGATGGGCCGTTCGCCCCGGTCCCGCCTTTTGGGTGTGGACAATCCGCTGCGCGGCGAATTTCGCGAACCATTCCGGCGCCCGGCGGGGTAGGGTAGCCGCTCGATTTTTCAGCCGATGGAGAGAGCCATGTCAGGCAGCGTCAACAAGGTCATTCTCGTCGGAAACCTCGGACGCGATCCGGAAGTCCGCACGTTTCCATCCGGGGACAAGGTCGTCAGCTTTTCCATGGCGATGACCGAAAGCTGGCGCGACAAGGCGACCGGCGAGCGCAAGGACAAGACCGAGTGGGTCAACGTCTCGATCTTCAACGAGGCGCTGGGCCGTGTCGCGGAGCAATATTGCAGGAAGGGCTCGAAGATCTACCTCGAGGGCCAGCTTCAGACCCGCGAATACACCGACAAGGACGGCAACCAGCGCAAGGCGACCGATGTTGTGCTGCAGAAGTTCCGCGGTGAACTGACCTTGCTCGACAGCCGCGGATCGCGCGGCGAAGAGGGCGCGAGCGGCGGCTACGAGCGCAGCGCGCCTTCGGGCGGCGGCTATGGCGGCGGCCGGTCAGGCGGTGGCGGCGGCGATCGTCGCCCAGCAGCGGTCGGCGGCGGCCGCTCCATGGATCTCGACGACGACATTCCGTTCTAAGCCGGCCGTTCCAAGGCAGGGCTTCACGCGTCTTTAATCTTAATGCCCGGAAGCTTGGACGCTGCCCGTCCGTTGCAGCAGCGTATTGACGCTCGTTAACCCGGTGAGAAAAGGCTGCATTTAGCATCGCCGACCATACGCGTCGGTAGGGCCATGACGGGCAAGCACGAAACAATCTGGTTCAGACTGCTGTGGGTGACGGTCGTCGTCACCACGTCGTCGCTGCTGGCGACCTACGGCATCATGGACTGGGTCTTCGGCATCGGCGGCGACAAGAGCTACAGCGGCGCTCTGGTTCTCCAGGTCGGCACCGTATGTTCGGTCGTCATTCCGATCATCCTCGCTCCAGCCGTCAGCTATCTGCCCATGCGCGCGCAACGCGATGTCGAGCGCGAGCGCATCCGTTTGGAAAAACTCGCTCTGACGGATGCGCTGACCGGTCTCTTCAACAGGCGCGGCTTCGACCTCGCATCAGGCGACTTCGTTGCCAGGGCGCAGAGGAGAGGCGACGACATGTCGTTGCTGATGCTCGATCTTGATCGCTTCAAGCTCATCAACGACAGGCACGGACACGGCTTCGGAGATGCGGCGCTCATTCGCGTCGCCGATCTGCTGCGCCGCTTCCGCGACGTCGACGGCGCGATCGTCGCACGCTATGGCGGCGAAGAATTCGTCTGTCTGGTCAGCGCCAGCAGCGAGCGCGCGTGCGTGATAGCCGAGCGGTTGAGATCGGAAATTTCCGCCGCCAACATCGTCTTCGGCGCCGAACGGGCGAACATCTCGGTCAGCATCGGCGCGACGACTGCGCGCGCCGGAGAGATGCCCGTCGAGAAAATGGTCGAGGCGGCCGACCGGGCGCTTTACGACGCGAAGGCGGCAGGCCGCGACCGCATCGTCGTGACACGCGCGAAAGCGGCTTAGTCC
>CAMFKC010000434.1 GCA_945956975.1 uncultured Methylocystaceae bacterium
CGTCTATCTCTCCAACGCCTTCCGCGCCGCCTTCGAGAAGGAATGGAACATGGCGGACGCGGCCAATGTGGCGACCGTGCTCAGCGAATCCGGCCACCATGCCGACGTGCTGATCGCGGACGCGCAATCTCAGCCGATCCAGGACGCCTATGCGGCCAACAATCAGGCTGCGCTGGAACAGGGCGTCTTCGGTTCGCCCTCCTACGTGCTCGACGGCGAGGTGTTCTGGGGGCAGGACCGCATCGAACTGCTGGAGGATGCGCTGGCGAGCGGCCGCAAACCGTTTCTCGCCGACTGATCACATGCCGGTCGGCACGGGCAGGATCGGCATGACCTCCACGCGATCGCCAGGAAAAATCGTGAAGTGCGGATGGTCGCGGAACATGTCCGCGGCCTCCGCATGGGACGCGGCGCGCACGACGGTGTAGCCGCCAAGCTCGTTGCTGACGTCGGCGACGCCATCCCTGGAAATCTTCTTCGTCTTGCCGAGCGGGCCGCCCATGTCGGCGACCGCGTTCCCGTGCCTCTCCATCCAGGCATGCCATGCGGCCATGCCCTTCTGCGAACGCGCCTGCCGCTCTTCTTCAGTGAGCTTGGCCCAGGATGCGAAGCTTGCGGCGTTTCCCAAAAAGACAGCGAGAAAGAGATTGGCTTCGGCCACGGCTTGGCTCCTGGGTTCAAGAGAAGGCATGTTGAGTTGATATCAACTCAATGGTGAAGTCAACTTGAATACGCAGCACTCGGCCGCTCACTCCGCCGCGCTGCGCGTGACCCGCCATTGCGCGAGGAGCGAGCGCAGCGCCGCTGGCTTCAGCGGCTTCGCCAGCACGCGGATTTCGCGCGCCGCTGCTTCGGCGCGGAGTTCCTCGGTGCGATCCGCCGTGATCAACACGGCGGGAAGCTCTGCGCCATAGGCTGCCCGCAAGGCCGCGATGACGTCGATGCCGTTGTCGGCGTCGAGATGATAGTCGACGACCGTCGCGTCGGGCCGCAGCTTCGCGGCCTGCAGCGCGTCGGCCGCCTCGGCGCGAGAGGCCGCCGTGACCACCGTGCAGCCCCAGCCCTCCAGCATGATGCGCATGCCGTCGAGAATGCGCGGCTCGTTGTCGATGGCGCAGATCACGAGGCCGGCGAGCGAGGATGGCGCGGGCGCGGCCTCGCGCACGAGCGGCTCCGGATCGCTCCAGGTGGCGGCGGAGAGCGGGATGTCGACATGGAAGACGGAGCCCGCGCCCACGCGCGATCGCAGGCCGAGATCGGCCTCCAGCACACGGGCGAGACGCTCGACGATGGAGAGGCCGAGGCCGAGGCCCGGCGCCGAGCGTTGCGCCGGCTCGAGCCGCGCAAATTCACGGAAGACGTCGGCGCGGCTCTCCTCGGGAATGCCGAGGCCGGTATCCCAGACCTCGATCCGGACACGGCCGTCCGGCCGCCTGCGCGCGCCGACGAGGACCCTGCCCTGCGGCGTGTACTTGATCGCGTTGGAAATGAAGTTCTGCAGCAGCCGTCGCAGCAGCCGGCGGTCCGAGCGCACCGACAGGCTCGAATGCACGAACTTCAGATCCAGCGCTTTCGCCTTTGCCAGCGGCTCGAACTCGATCGCGAGCTGGCGGAACACGTCCTCCAGCCGCAGCGCCCCCATTTCCGCCGTCATCGCGCCGGCGTCGAGGCGGGAAATGTCGAGCAGCGCCGTGAGGATTTCCTCGACCGCCTCGAGCGAGGCGTCGACATTCTCCGCCAGCTTCAGGGTTTGCGGCGCGCCCTGCTCCGCGCCCGCGCGCATCTGCTCGGAGAGCGAGGTCGCATAGAGGCGCGCCGCGTTGAGCGGCTGGAGAATGTCGTGGCTCGCGGCGGCCAGAAAGCGGGTCTTCGACAGGTTGGCGGCGTCCGCCGTCGCCTTGGCCGCGGCAAGCTCGGCGTTGAGGCGCTGCAATTCGTTGGTGCGGTCGCGGACGCGCTGCTCCAGCGACTCGTTGGTCGCCGCCAGCGCCTCTTCGGCGTCCACCTGCGCGGTGACATCGGTGTAGGTGGTGACGACGCCGCCATCCGGCATGGCGGCGGAGCGGATCTCGATCACGCGGCCCGACGGGTGCAGGCGCAGTCGCACCGGCCGGCGCTCGTTGAGCAGGAGATCGATGCGGGTGGCGATGAACTCGTCGCCGACGCCCTGGCCGTAGAGGCCGCGCTGCGCGTTGTAGCGGACGAGTTCGTCGATCCCGAGACCCACCCGCAGCGCGTCGCCGGGCAGGTCGAAGAGGTCGCGGAACTCACGGTTCCAGCAGATGAGCCTGTGGTCGCGGTCGAAGACCGTGATGCCCTGCCGCGCGAAGTCGAGCGCATATTGCAGCAGGTCGCGATTGTACTGGATCGCGGCCGAGGCCTCGTCCACCAGCCGCAGCGCCGCCTTGTGGGACACGTTGCGCCGCCGCAGCACGAGCGACAGCACGAGGCGCGACGAGGCCGCGCCGATGGCGGAGGCCAGCAGGCGCTCGGCGAAGCGCAGCAGGTGAACGTCGGCCTCGGCCGAGCGCTCGCGCGTCTCGCCGCGCGACGCGAAGAAGGATTCGAAGGATTCGCGCGCCCGCGCCGCGCCGAGATAGCGGGCCACGGTCGCCTCGAGTTCGCCGGCCGTCACGCTGGCGCGCCACAGGCGGAACGATCCAGGGGTCGGCAGGTCCGAGCGCTGCGCGAAGCTCGCGGCCTGCAGCAGTTCGAGACGCGACGGCTTGCGCAGCGCCGAGACGAAAATGAAGGCGAGGGTGTTGAGGATCAGCGAGGCGAGGGCGCCGTTGACGATCTTCGGCAGCTCGAAGCCGAGCAGCGCCGTCGGCTTGAGCGCGGCGATGCCGAAGGCGCCGCTCTCCACGATGCTGGCGATGATCCCGTGGCCCACGTTCAACGACGGCAGGAACAGCGTGTAGGCCCAGACGAGGAAGCCGACGACCATGCCGGCTATCGCGCCGACCGACGATCCGCCCCGCCAGAACAGGCCGCCGAAGAAGGCGGGCGCTATTTGCGCGATGCAGGCGAAGGAGATCAGGCCGATCGACACCAACGCGGCATCGCTGGAAAAGCGCAGGTAGCCGTATCCGAGCGCCAGGATCAGCAGGATTGCGAGGCGCCGGATGACGAGGATGCGCGAACCGATGTCGCCGGGCGCGGCCACCGTCAGCGAGCGGCGGCGGCGCAGCACCAGCGGCAGGATCAGATCGTTGGAGATCATGATCGAGAGCGCCACGCATTCCACGATGATCATGGCCATGCTGGCGGAGACGCCGCCCAGCATGGCGAGAACCGCGAGGATATGGCGGCCCGCCTGCAACGGCAGGGCGAGCACGGTCATGTCGCGGTCGATCGC
>CAMFKC010000435.1 GCA_945956975.1 uncultured Methylocystaceae bacterium
GTTTGACGGCGAGGCGACCGGACCGGACTCCGTTGCGAAGTTCGAGCCGTGGGACGCCGACGACGCGCCGGTGACGACGCACAGCCCGGGCGGCGGCTCCTCGCCGACGCAGGGCGGCTCCGTGATGACGGTGCGGCCCGCGATCATCGCCGCGCGCAATGCGCAGGGCGCGACGCCCGCCGTGCCGCGCGCGCACACGCTGGCCTCGACGACCCCGGCGCCGGCCGATTCCACGCCGATCGAGGTTGTCGCCCTGCCCGGCGCGCCGCGCGTCGCGGGCAAGGGGAAGCCTAACACGAGCGTCGTCTCACGCGGGCTGCAGGGCCGGCCGGACTATGCCGCCCTCGTCGGCCGCGACAAGCTCGAGTCGGAAAAGAAGTGCCTCGCCACCGCGATCTATTTCGAATCGCGCAGCGAGCCGGAGGACGGCCAGGCCGCCGTCGCGCAGGTCATTCTCAACCGCGTCGGCTCGGGCCTCTATCCCAGCACGATCTGCGGCGTCGTGTTCCAGAACCGCCAGCGCTACAAGGCCTGCCAGTTCTCCTTTGCCTGCGAGGGCAAGTCGCTGCGCATCACCGACCAGGAATCCTGGGGCACGGCCACGCGCATCGCCGAGGACGTGCTGGACGGCAAGACCTGGATCGCCGACGTCGGCGCCTCGACGCACTATCACGCCACATACGTCCGCCCCGGCTGGGCGCGGCGCCTGAAGAAGATGGACGTGATCGGCAAGCATATCTTCTATCGGCTCAAGCCTGGGCAGACCTAAAACTCGGCCATGACGGCATTCCGGCGATTGCATTCCGCAACGCTGGCGATGCCGGATCGAACAATCTCACCCCTGCCCGATCCGCAGCGTCTTCTCGCCCTGGTGCTTCAAGGCGCCGACGATCTTTTCCTGCAGCGGCGCGAGATACCAGGGCAGGTTCACCTCCACCCGCACCATGTCCTCGAACACGTCGAGCGCCGCCTTGACCTGCTGATGCAGCGCCACGACGCGGACATCGGCGTGGTTGGCCTTCCAGTCCGCGTCGAAGGTCGAGAAGATCGAACTGAACTCGCTCCTACCCTTTTCGAGCCCTGCCGCGATGCGGCGCTGGGCCTCGGCTGCGCCCAGCGTATGCGAAACGGTGACGACGATCGGCGTGGCCAAGATTTCTCTCCTGTGGGCGCCTGACATGGGGGCGGCCAGGCCTCCTGTCCAGACAATGGGCGAGCGGCTTGCCGATCAGGCCCAAAACGGCCATGTTCGCGGGAGATTCTGCATGGCCCGCCTGTCCCGGCGGCGCCGCCTGCGTCCTTGACGCCCACCGAGAGAGCCTCGCTTGCCATCTTCTGTCTCGCCCAAGCTTTTCGCGCCGCGCGCGCTGAGGGCCATCATCGCCGTATCCGGCTGCGCGGCGATCGCGCTGTGGGCGGGACAGGCCGCCGCCGCCCGCGAAACGGTCGCGGTTTCAACGCCGTTCGAGGTCGGCGAGAGTCCGGCTGGGAATTATCTGGCTGCCCTTGTCGCCGGAGCGGAGCGCGACACGCTGGCCGCCTCCACCTATTTCCGCGAGGCGCTGCGGGCCGATCCCAACAACGCCGAACTGGCGGAACGCGCCTTCGTCGCCTCGCTGGCGAACGGCAACATGCCGGAGGCCTTCGGCCTCGCCGACCGCTTGCTGCGCGCAAACCCGAACAATGGCCTCGCGAATCTGGCGCTCGGCGTACGGGCGATCGAGCAGAAGAAGTGGCAGCGGGCGCGCAGCTATCTCGCCAAGGGCGGCTCCGGCCGGCAGCGCGACCTGACTGCGACGCTGTTGAACGCGTGGACGCTGGTCGGCTCCAACCAGAGCGCCAAGGCGCTGCCGCTTGTCGACAAGCTGCGCGACGAGGCCTTCGGCGTGTTCCGCGACTATCACGCAGCGCTGATCGCGGAAGTGTCGGGCAAGCCGGACGAG
The DNA here is from genome assembly GCA_945956975.1 of uncultured Methylocystaceae bacterium. Taxonomy (GTDB): domain Bacteria; phylum Pseudomonadota; class Alphaproteobacteria; order Rhizobiales; family Beijerinckiaceae; genus JAJXWB01. Next base: position 1,944 of record CAMFKC010000435.1, read on the forward strand.
GCGCGCAAGCGCTACGAGAGCGTCTACAGCACGGACAAGAATACGCTGCGCCTGATCGACGCCTATGGACGCTTCCTGTCCAAGCAGGGCGACCGCGAGGGCGCGATCAAGGTCTATTCGGCCTTCGACCAGATCGTGCCGCGCCATCCGATCGTGACCGCCGCGCTCGCCGACCTCAACGCCGGCAAGACGCTGGAGCCCTTCGTGCGCACGGCGCGCCAGGGCGCGGCCGAACTGCTCTACGGGCTCGGCGCCGTCGGCGGCCGGCAGGGCGACGAACTCGCCGCGATGATCTACCTGCGCCTGTCGCTGTTCCTCGAACCCGACAACGGTCTCGCGCTGGTGACGCTGGCCGACGTGTACGAGCGGCTGAAACAGAACGAGCAGGCGATCGACGCCTACGATTCGGTTTCGGAGAAGTCGCCGCTGCGCGTGAACGCCGACATCCAGATCGGCCTGTTGCTCGAGACGATGGACAAGAAGGACGAGGCCACCAAGGTTTTGACCGATCTCGTCAAGGAGCATCCCAACGACGCGGAGGCGCAGACCGCGCTCGGCAATCTGCTTCGCTCCCGCAAGGATTTCACCGGCGCGATCGACGCCTACACCAAGGCGATTTCGCTGTCGAAGGGGCCCGAGAAGGCGTTGTGGTCGCTGTATTACTACCGCGGCATCGCCTACGAGCGCGCCAAGCAATGGCCGCCGTCGGAAGCCGATTTCAAGAAGGCGCTGGAGCTTTTCCCGGAACAGCCGCTGGTGCTGAACTATCTCGGCTATTCCTGGGTCGACAAGAACATGAACCTCGACGAGGCCTTCAAGATGCTGCGCCGCGCCGTCGAGCTGCGCCCGCAGGACGGCTATATCGTCGACAGTCTCGGCTGGGCGCACTACCGGCTCGGCCGCTACGACGAGGCGGTGAAGGAACTGGAGCGCGCCGTCGACCTGAAGCCGAGCGATCCCGTCATCAACGACCATCTCGGCGACGCCTACTGGCGCGTGGGCCGCAAGCTCGAGGCGCAGTTCCAGTGGAACCACGCGCGCGACCTCAAGCCCGAGCCAGAAGATCTCGAGAACATTCTCAAGAAGATCAAGAACGGCATCGTCGACGAGAAGTCGGAAGCCGCGGATGCGGGGAAAAAGAACGGCGGGTAGAACCCCTCACCCTGAGGAGCCTGCGAAGCAGGCGTCTCGAAGGGTGGCCACACCACGAGCGCCGCTGCGGCCCATCCTTCGAGACGCGATCCTGCGGATCGCTCCTCAGGATGAAGGCTCGGGCGGCGTGTCGCTAAGGGCTAGGACGCAACAGGTCACGCCGCATGTACATCCCGCCCCATTTCGAGATGAACGACCGCGCAGCGCAATATGCGCTGATCCGCACGCGCCCTTTCGGGCTGCTGGTGAC
>CAMFKC010000436.1 GCA_945956975.1 uncultured Methylocystaceae bacterium
GCTCGGCATCGGCCGCGCCAAGGTGAAGAATGTCTCCAAGGCCGAGCGCACCCGCTTCGCCGCCGCGTCGGTCGAGCCGAAGATGAAGCTCGCCGAGTTCCGTGTGCCGGAAGACGGCATGATCCCCGTCGGCGCCGAGATCACGGCTGACCATTTCGTCGTCGGCCAGTTCGTCGACGTCACGGGCACCTCGATGGGCAAGGGCTTCGCCGGCCCGATGAAGCGCTGGAACTTCGGCGGTCTGCGCGCCTCGCACGGCGTGTCCGTGTCGCATCGCTCGCATGGTTCGACCGGTGGCCGCCAAGACCCCGGCAAGACCTTCAAGAACAAGAAAATGGCCGGCCATATGGGTACGGACCGCGTCACGACGCAGAACCTCAAGGTCGTTCAGCTCGACGTCGAGCGCGGCCTGATCCTGGTCGAAGGTTCGGTTCCCGGCCATCGCGGCGGCTACATCTACGTTCGCGACGCCGTGAAGCGCGCCCTTCCGGGCGATGCGCCGAAGCCCGGCAAGTTCAAGGAGCCCAAGGCAGCCGAGGCCGCCGCTCCTTCCGAAGAAAAGAAGGAGGGCTGAGCCGTGAAGATCGACGTCCTGTCGCTCGACGGTCAATCGGCCGGTTCGATCGAACTCAACGATGAGATCTTCGGCCTCGAGCCGCGCATGGATCTCATCCACCGCATGATCCGCTGGCAGCTCGCCAAGCGCCGCGCCGGCACCCATGCGGTGAAGAACCGTGCGGACATCTGGCGCACCGGCAAGAAGATGTACAAGCAGAAGGGCACCGGCGGCGCCCGTCACGGCTCGGCCCGCGTGCCGCAGTTCCGCGGCGGCGGACGCGCTTTCGGTCCGGTCGTCCGCTCGCACGAGCACGACCTGCCGAAGAAGGTGCGCGCGCTGGCGCTGCGCCATGCGCTGTCGGCCAAGATGAAGGACGGCGGCGTCATCGTGTGGGACAAGGCCGACGGCGACGGCAAGACCAAGACGCTGCGCGCCTCGTTCGAGAAGGCGGGCCTGAAGAGCGCGCTGATCATCGACGGCGCCGTGCTGCAGGACCAGTTCGCGCTGGCCGCCCGCAACATTCCGCAGATCGACGTGCTGCCGATCCAGGGCATCAACGTCTACGACATCCTGCGTCGCGAGAAGCTCGTGCTGACGCGCGCGGCGGTCGATGCTCTCGAGGAGCGCTTCAAATGAGCAAGGACGTCCGCCATTACGACGTGATCGTCGCTCCGGTGATCACTGAAAAGGCGACCTTCGCCTCGGAGTTGAACAAGGTGGTCTTCAAGGTCCGCAAGGACGCGACCAAGCCGCAGATCAAGGCGGCGGTCGAAGGCCTGTTCGACGTCAAGGTCGAGAGCGTCAACACGCTTGTCCGCAAGGGCAAGACCAAGATTTTCCGCGGAAACCGTGGCACGCAGTCCGACGTCAAGAAGGCGGTCGTGACGCTGGCCGAGGGCCACAGAATCGACGTTACGACGGGTCTGTGAGCGGGCAGGGAAGAGAACAATGGCGCTGAAGACATTCAAACCGATCACGCCGAGCCTTCGCCAGCTCGTCATCGTCGACCGCAGCGAGCTCTACAAGGGCAAGCCGGTCAAGACGCTGACGGAAGGCAAGACCTCGGCCGGCGGCCGCAACAACACCGGCCGCATCACCGTCCGCTTCCGTGGCGGCGGCCACAAGCAGTCCTATCGCATCGTCGACTTCAAGCGGCGCAAGCTGGACATGCCGGCCAAGGTCGAGCGGCTCGAGTATGACCCGAACCGCACGGCGTTCATCGCGCTGATCAAATATTCCGACGGCGAGCAGGCCTACATCCTGGCGCCGCAGCGCCTGTCGGTCGGCGACGAGGTCGTCTCCGGCGCCCAGGTCGACGTGAAGCCCGGCAACGCCATGCCGCTCTCGGCCATTCCGGTCGGCACGATCGTCCACAATGTCGAGATGAAGATCGGCAAGGGCGGCGTGATCGCGCGCTCGGCGGGCAATTACGCGCAGATCGTCGGCCGCGACCAGGGCTACGTCATCGTGCGCCTGAACTCGGGCGAGCAGCGTCTGATCCACGGCCAGTGCTTCGCCTCGATCGGCGCGGTGTCGAACCCGGATCACATGAACACGTCGATCGGCAAGGCCGGCCGGCAGCGCTGGCTCGGCCGCCGTCCGCACAACCGCGGCGTCGTCATGAACCCGGTCGACCATCCGCACGGCGGCGGCGAAGGCCGCACCTCGGGCGGCCGTCATCCGGTCACGCCGTGGGGCAAGCCCACGAAGGGCAAGAAGACGCGGTCGAACAAGCAGACCACCAAGTTCATCGTGACCTCGCGTCACAAAGCCAAGAAGAAGGGCTGATCCATGGCTCGCTCACTCTGGAAAGGCCCGTTCGTCGACGGCTACCTTCTCAAGAAGGCCGAGGTCGCTCGCGGATCCGGCCGTTCGGACATCATCAAGATCTGGAGCCGCCGCTCCACCATCCTGCCGAATTTCGTCGGCCTCACCTTCGGCGTCTACAACGGGCACAAGCATGTTCCCGTCGCGGTCACCGAAGACATGATCGGCCACAAGTTCGGCGAGTTCTCGCCGACGCGCACGTTCCACGGCCACGCCGCGGACAAGAAGGCCAAGAGGGGCTGATCATGTCCAAGCAGAAGACGCCCCGCGCCCTTAAAGAGACGGAAGCCAAGGCGGTCGCCCGCATGCTGCGCGTCTCGCCGCAGAAGCTGAACCTCCTGGCCCAGCTCATTCGCGGCAAGAAGGTCGAGCGGGCTCTCGCCGACCTCGAGTTCTCGCGCAAGCGCATCGCCTTCGACGTCAAGAAGACGCTCGAGAGCGCGATCGCGAATGCCGAAAACAACCACGATCTCGATGTCGACGACCTGATCGTCGCCGAGGCGCACGTCGGAAAGGCGCTCGTCATGAAGCGCTTCCACGCCCGCGCCCGTGGCCGCGCCGGCCGCATCGAGAAGCCGTTCGCCAATCTGACGATCGTCGTGCGCGAAGTCGAAGCGGCGAAGGCCTGAGGAGAGAACGATGGGACAGAAAGTCAACCCGATCGGCCTGCGCCTCGGCATCAACCGGACCTGGGATTCGCGCTGGTTCGCGAACACCGGCGAATACGGCAAGCTGCTGCACGAGGACATGAAGATCCGCGAAACGCTGATGAAGCTGCTCAAGCAGGCGGCCGTTTCCAAGATCATCATCGAGCGTCCGCACAAGAAGTGCCGCGTGACGATCCACTCCGCCCGTCCGGGCGTGGTGATCGGCAAGAAGGGCGCCGACATCGACAAGATCCGCAAGGCCGTCGCCAAGCTGACGGACTCGGAAGTCGTCATCAACAT
>CAMFKC010000437.1 GCA_945956975.1 uncultured Methylocystaceae bacterium
TTTCGGAGACGGACCAGACCGAGGACCTGAAGACGATCACCGTGCCGACGCTCGTCATGCATGGCGACGACGATCAGGTCGTGCCCTATGAGGATTCCGCCCTCAAGGCCGTCAAGCTGCTGAAGAACGGCACGCTGAAGCTCTACAAGGGCTATCCGCACGGCATGCTGACGACGCACGCCGATGTGATCAACCCCGACCTGCTTGCCTTCGTAAAGGGCTGACCGCGAGAGACTCCGGCCGGCGGCCGGGGCCTTTCCTTTCGAGAAAGGCCGCCCGAGCGCGGACCGCGCCGCGCGACCATGCTGGAAGAGGACATCCGGACAGGCAGGGCGCCGCGGCGGAACCGTCGCCCCCTCATTGCATCGCGCGGCCCTTCACGCGGCGATCGAGCGCCAGCGCGACCAGCTCGGACAGCGCCGCCACGACGCCGATGCCCCAGATCACACCGAGGCCGACGATGCCCGCGCCGATGGCCGAGCCGATGGAAAAGCCGAGATACATGGTCGACGTGTTCAGCGCGAGCGCGACGGGAGCCTCCGAAGCCGGGCCGGCCGCGATCAGCCGCGCCATCTGGGCCGGGAACAGCGACCAGACGCTGAAGCCCCAGGCCGCGACGGCAGCCAGCGCGACAGCAAGAGCTCCCGGCGGCGGCAGCAGCGTCGCGGCGGCGAGGGACGCGAACGAGATCAAGAGAGCGACGAGGGAGCCCCGGACGACCCTGTCCGATCCTAAGCGGTCGTTCAGCGTGCCGCCGACGGTGACGCCGAGCGCCGCTGCAAGGCCCCACATCGACACCGTCGCGCTGATGCCGGTGGGACCGAAGCCCAGCACCGCCGTCAGATAGGGCGCAATGTAGGGGTAGGCCGTGAACGCGCCGACCGCCCAGAACAGGCTGACCGCCAGAAGGCGAAGGATTGCAGGACGCCGGACGACCCCGAGCCGCTGTCCCAGGCTCGCCACCGCCATTCCGGCGCCTGCATCGGAACCTATGCCCAGCCGGATCCCGGCGATGGCGACGAACCCCATCGCGGCGACGGCGAGAAAGGTGGTCCGCCAGCCGAAAGCATGGCCGAGGACGGCACCGAGAGGCAGGCCGAGCGCAATCGCGATGGTCATGCCGCCGCTGACGATGGCGAGCGCACGTCCGCGCTGGCCCGCCGGCACGATGACGCCTGCCAGCGAATTGGCGCCCGGGATGTAGAGCCCCGACGCCACCGCCATCATCACCCGCGCGACCAGCAGCGCCGCAAAGGTCGAGGAGAACGCCGCGACGAGGTTGCCGGCGGTGAAGATCGCCATCGCGAGAAGCAGCGTGTCCCGCCGCCGCAGGGTCGCGGTGAGGACGGTCGAGATCGGCGAACTCACGGCCAAGACGAGCGTGAAGACAACGACCAGCGTGGCCGTGGCCGCGAGGCTCATCCCGAGATCATCGGCGATGGTCGGCAGCAGAGGCGCGATCATGAACCCTTCGGTCCCGATGGCGAAGGTACCGAGCGCGAGAAACGCCGGCGACAGAAGCGTCCCTCTGCCGACAGGGGACGGCGCCACCGCCTCGACGACAGTGGGCGCCGCCGCCGCGGGCGCTGGCGACTTGTGATGAACCATGGGGAGGCTCCAAGCGCCGCAGGCGCCCATGCCGCACGAGCACGGGCGCCGCTGCGGATCAGACCGGAATGGGATTGTCGACGAGCTGGAGATTGAAGCCGTGGACGAGCGCGTGCTCGCCGCTGCCGGGGTTGTCCCGCAGCGCCCTGACCTCGTCGACGACCACCTCCTCGGCGTCCGTCGCGAGACCGGCCATCGTCTTTTCGATGAAGATGTCGAGCGGCATGGCGCGCGGATCGCCGCTCTTCTTGATGAGGTCCGTATCGACCCAGGGCGGCGCAATCTCCTGCACCGAGACGCGCGTGTCGCGCAGCATGAAGCGCTGCGACAGCGCATAGGAGTGCAGCGCCGCCTTCGTGGCCGAATAAACAGCCGTCGTGGCGAGCGGCACATAGGCCAGGATCGAGGTGTTGTGGACCACGGTCGCCCGCGGCTGGGTCTTCAGATGCTCGATCAGCGCCGAGGTGAGCCGGATCGGCCCGAGCAGGTTGGTGTCGATGATCTTGCGCGAGGTCGCATCGTCGATGGCGCCGCCCGCATCGTCGAAGGGCATGATGCCGGCGTTGTTGATCAGCACATTGAGGGCGGGGTATGTGCGCTCCAGACTGGCAGCGACCTGTTCGATGTCGGCGGCGTCGGCGATATCGAGCTCGATTCCGTCGATCCCCGGGTTGGCCGCCGTCACCTCGTCGAGCAGGGCCTTGCGCCTGCCCGCCACGATCACCTTGTTGCCGAGCTTGTGGAACGCCTCGGCGAGCGCCCGCCCGATGCCGGAGGTGCCTCCGGTGATGAAGATCGTGTTGCCGGTCATCTGCATGGCGTCACCTGATGTCTCTTGTTGAGGCGGACCCTGGCCTGCGCCGCCGCCGGTGGGTGAACCATCGCAAATCCGTCTCATGTCTCAAATGTCGTATAAACGTCTATTTGAGACATGCCAGCGCGTGAGAGGTCGTGGTTCCGGAGTGCGTCGCGCCCTGCGCTTCGTCCGCGCGGCCGGCTCAGCCTTCGAGGAAGCGATCGATTTCGGCCGCGAAGTCGTCGATGTGCTGGAAGAGGAAGCCGTGCCCGGCATCCGGGTAAAGCACCAGCTTGGCGTCCGGCGCCTGTTGCGAAAGCACATAGGAGCGATACGCCGGCAGCATCACGTCATGGGCGCCATTGGCGACGAGCATCGGCAACCGGAGCTCCTTGGCGCGATGCAGGACGCCGGGCCAGCTCGATACCGCCGTCACCTGCCCCATGAACGAGACGGCGCTGACCGGTGGCCCCCGATCCGGGATGGCGGCAAGGCGCGCCAGCGAACTCCGGCCGGCCGCGACCGCGCTTTCGCTGCCCGGATAGAACAGGAACAGGAAATCCTCGGCGTCATTGTCCGGCTTGGTCATGATCTGCGGCACGCGCGGATGCTGCTGCGGACCATCTGCGACCGGTCCCGGGCTCGATCCCGCCACGATGAGGCGGCGGACGAGCGTCGGATAATCGAGCGCAAATTGCTGGCCGACCACGCCCCCCAGGGACCAGCCCAGCAGATCGACCTGCGCCCATCCGAGACGCTGGATGAACTCGGCCCCGACCGCAGCAAGGCCCGCGACGGTGTCCGGCACGGTCCCCCCGGATCGTCCGATGCCTGCGCTGTCGAAGCGGACGACCCGGCGGTCCCGCGAGATGGCGGCGATGAAGGCGGGATCCCAATCGTCCATCGTGCCGCGGAAGCGCTGGAAC
>CAMFKC010000438.1 GCA_945956975.1 uncultured Methylocystaceae bacterium
CCACCATCACCTTCGCGCAGCGCGGCCTTGGCGACGTCCTGATCGCCTGGGAAAACGAGGCCTTCCTCGCCTTCGAGGAATTCGGCAAGGACAAGTTCGAGATCGTCGTGCCATCGCTCTCGATCCTGGCAGAACCGCCGGTCGCCTTGGTCGACAAGAATGCGGAGGCGAAAGGAACGACCAAGGTCGCCAAGGCCTATCTCGAATTCCTCTATTCGCCGCAGGCGCAGAAGCTCATCGCGAAGAATTACTACCGGCCCGTTCATCCCGAATTTGCCGACAAGGCGGATCTCGACCGGTTGCCCAAGCTGAACCTCGTGACGATCGACAAGGAATTCGGCGGCTGGGCCGCCGCGCAGAAGAAGCATTTCGCCGACGGCGGGATCTTTGACGAGATGCAGAAGTAAGGGTTTGACGTGAACGTCGCTCGCCCCACAGCAAAAAAGCTGCGACGCTTCGTGGCGCCGAGCGTCATTCCAGGCTTTGGACTGACATTCGGCTTCACCTTGCTCTATCTCGGCCTGCTGGTGCTGTTCCCGCTCGCAGTCCTCATCGTCCGCTCGTCAGGACTGGGCCTGGGCGGCCTCTTCGAGATCGCCATGCAGCCGCGCGTCGCGGCGGCGTTGCGCACAACCTTCCTCATATCCTTCGCAGCTGCGCTGACCGATCTCGTGTTCGGACTGATCGTCGCCTGGACATTGACGCGCTATCGCTTCCCCGGACGGCGGCTGTTCGATGCCTTCGTCGATCTGCCCTTCGCGTTGCCGACGGCTGTCGCCGGCATTTCGCTCGCGGCGCTCTACGCGCCCAACGGCTGGTTCGGCGCGCCCTTGGCCGAGCTCGGCGTCAAGATCGCCTTCACGCGCGCGGGCATCTTCGTCGCGCTCGTGTTCATCGGCCTGCCCTTCGTCGTGCGCACCGTGCAGCCGATCATTGCGGAACTCGAGCGCGAGCTCGAGGAAGCTTCCGCAACGCTTGGCGCGTCCCGGTTGCAGACTGTCTCGCGCGTCATGCTGCCGCCCCTCGTGCCTGCCCTGTTGACCGGCTTCGCGCTCGCATTCGCGCGGGCCATTGGCGAGTACGGCTCCGTGATCTTCATCTCGGGCAATCTCGCCTACGTCTCCGAGATTGCGCCGCTCCTGATCGTCGTGAAGCTCGAACAATACGATTACGCCGGCGCAATCGGCATCGCCACGATCATGCTGGCGATTTCCTTCGTGGCGCTCCTCGCCATCAATCTGATCCAGGCCTGGAGCCGCAGGAGGTTCGGCTATGTCTGATGCGCTCGCGTTCCACTGGCGAGCAGGACGGCGGATCAGATCGCCATCGGCGACAGAGGATTCATCGGCCGCGCGCATCGCGCTCATCGCGACGTCGATAATCTTTCTCGCGCTCTTTCTGTTCGCGCCGCTCGCCGTCGTGTTCAGCGAAGCCATGTCGAAAGGTATTTCGACTATCGCGACATCCTTTGCCGATCCCGACGCGCAGGCCGCTATTCGTCTCACGGTCCTGATCGCGGCCATCGCCGTGCCGGCCAATCTCCTGTTTGGTCTTGCGGCCTCATGGGCGATCGCGAAATTCTCCTTTCCGGGAAAGAGCCTGCTGGTCACGCTGATCGATCTGCCTTTCTCCGTTTCCCCGGTCGTGTCCGGCCTCGTCTACATTCTCGTGTTTGGCGCGCAGGGGGTGTTCGGACCCTGGCTCGCAGCCCATGGCGTACAGGTCGTGTTTGCGGTTCCCGGCATCGTGCTCGCCACGATATTCGTGACGTTTCCCTTCATTGCGCGCGAACTCATCCCGCTCATGCAGGAACAGGGGACCGTCGAGGAAGAGGCCGCGCTCACGCTCGGCGCATCTGGGCTCAGGACTTTCGTGACCGTGACATTGCCCAACATCAAATGGGGCCTGCTCTACGGCGTCCTGCTCTGCAACGCCCGCGCCATGGGCGAGTTCGGCGCCGTCTCCGTCGTTTCGGGCCACATCCGCGGCCTCACCAACACCATTCCGCTCCAGGTCGAGATCCTCTACAATGAATACAACAACGTCGCCGCTTTCGCTCTCGCCGTCCTTCTCGCGGGACTTGCCCTTGTCACCCTCGGCGCCAAGACATTCCTCGAATGGCGACACGCCGACGAACTCGCCGGACGCGGCGGTCGTCGGCATTGAAGCCGGCGCGCAAGGCGTCGCAATCAAGATCGAGAACGTCGCCCTCGAATTCGGCTCCTTCGCCGCGCTGCGCGGCGTCAATCTGGAGATACGGCCGGGAGAACTCATCGCCCTGCTCGGCCCGTCGGGCTCCGGCAAGACCACGCTGCTGCGCGTGATCGCGGGCCTTCAGGCGCCCGATCACGGCCGCGTGCTGTTCGACGGTGTCGACGCCACCCATCTCACCGTGCAGGAACGCCGCGTCGGCTTCGTTTTCCAGAACTACGCGCTCTTCAAGCACATGAATGTCGCCGACAACATCAGCTATGGCCTGCGTGTTCGCCCGCGCCGCACGCGGCCGACCTTGGCGGCGATCAAGGCGAGGGTCTCGCAACTTCTGCAGTTCGTGCAGCTCGCGGGGCTCGGCGCGCGCTATCCCGCGCAGCTCTCGGGCGGGCAGCGCCAGCGCGTGGCGCTCGCCCGTGCGCTCGCCATCGAGCCGCGCGTGCTCCTGCTCGACGAACCCTTCGGCGCGCTCGACGCACGTGTCCGCAAGGAGCTGCGGCGCTGGCTCCGCGACATTCACAAGCAGACGGGTCTGACGACCGTCTTCGTTACCCATGACCAAGACGAGGCGATGGACCTCGCCGACCGCGTCGTCGTTCTCAACGACGGCCAGATCGAACAGGTCGGCACGCCGGAAGATCTGTACGACCGCCCGGCCTCGCCCTTCGTCATTTCGTTCGTTGGCGAAGCCATCGCCCTGCCCGTCACGATCGCGGACGGCCAGGTCACCTTTGCCGGCCGCGAACTGAACGTCGATGCCTATGGCGTGCGCGCCGGCGATGCCAAAGTTTACTTTCGTCCTGCCGATATCGCCGTTTCGCGCGCAGGCGCCGGAGAGCTTGAAGGCCGCATCGAAGCGCTTCGCCGCACGCAAAGCGGCATGCGGGCGACCGTGGCGATCGAGGGCTACGACCAGGTCGTGGAAATCGATACGCCGACCGACACGAACGCGACGCTGGGCGGACGCATACCGCTCACTCTGTCCAAAGCGCGCCTATTTCCGATCGACCCCGACGTCGTGCACGGCGCTGGCGAAGGCATTTGATCCCTCCGTCCACTTTTCGCGCAGGCTTCTCAAGCTGTTTCGGAGCAGATGCCGAGCCTCGCTTCAGC
>CAMFKC010000439.1 GCA_945956975.1 uncultured Methylocystaceae bacterium
GCCCCTTGTAGCCGCGCTCGCTCAGCGCCAGCACCGGCAGGGCCCCTGGCGTCGCCGTGCCGCCGACCACGATGGCGTCCGGACGGGTGGCGATCGTCTTCAGCACCTGCGGCATCACCGAGGTGTCGGTTCGGGCATAGCGCTCATTGTTGGCAACCTTGATGCCAGCCTCCTGCGCGGCGGCCGAAAGAGAATCGTACATCAGGTCGCCCAGTGCGTCGCTGAAGCCGATGAAGCCGACGCTCTTGACGTTGCGCTTCTTCATGTCGGCCACGATGGCCTGCGCCAGCAGCCTCTGCGGTTGCGGGATCTGCACCACCCAGGGGCCGCCATCGCCCTTGGGCGGCTCGGCGATCGGCGAGACGGCGACCATCGGGACCTTGAGTTCGGCGGCGACGGTCGCCATCGCGAAGGTCTGTGGCGCGCCGGAAGTACCGATCAGGATGTCGACCTTCTCCTGCTCGACAAGCTTCCGCGCATTCCTGACCGCAGCCGTCGGATCGGAGGCATCGTCGAGCTGGATGACACGAAGGGTCTCGCCTCCGACCTCGCCGCGATAGGCGGCGCCCGCGGCGATTCCCTTGGCGTTGGGGATGCCGATCGACGAGATCGGCCCGCTCAGGCCGGTGACGAAACCGACCACGATCTCGGCGCGCGCGGCGCTGGCCGCCAGTGCGAGGGAGATGGCTGTCGCCGCGGCCAAGATCCTGTGACCCATCACGATTCCCTATCGTTCCATTGTGGCCGCAGCCATCCGCGGCACGCTCTCTGCATAGCCGAGCCAGCCTGGCGAGGATGCCGGGCGCGTGGCCGGCCCCCGCGAAGCCGCGGAAACATTCAGCGCACGTACAAACGCTGTCAAGTTTTCGACAGAGTGCCGTTCTTGCGAAAACACTTGGGCAGAAATTTTTCTGTTTTACTGCAATGCGTTACACGCGCGTGTTGAAAGCTGGAAGGGTCCTCCGAATGCGATGGTGGACTTGACGCAAATTACTTAAGACCTAAAGTAACTCGTGGAATGGCCTGGAGGCCGTGCGATCCGGTTTTGCGAACCTCGGGGGAAGGGTGCGCATTCGGCGGTCGTGCCGCATTGTCGGCGTGGAGGGATCGATGGCGGAACGCTCATTTGCGCGCGAGGTCGAGGATCTCCGCCTCGGCGAGGGCGAGATCTTTCGCGGCGAAGGCATCCTCGCCATCACCAAGGCGCTGCTGCAATCCGGCGTCTCCTATGTCGGCGGCTATCAGGGCTCGCCGATCTCCCATCTGATGGACGTCCTCGCCGACGCCAAGGACGTGCTCGACGAGCTCGGCGTCCATTTCGAATCCTCCGCCTCGGAGGCCGCCGCTGCGGCCTCGCTCTCGGCCTCGGTGATGTACCCGCTGCGCGGGGCGGTGACGTGGAAGTCGACGGCGGGCACGAATGTGGCCAGCGACGCGCTGACCAACCTCGCCTCCGGCGGCGTCACCGGCGGCGCCCTCATCATCCTCGGCGAAGACTACGGCGAGGGGTCCTCCATCCCGCAGGAACGCAGCCACGCCTTCGCGATGAAGTCGCAGATCTGGCTGCTCGATCCGCGCCCGAACCTGGAATCCATCGTCAAATCGGTCGAGGACGGGTTCGAGCTGTCCGAGGCGACCAACACGCCGGTGATGCTGCAGGTCCGCATTCGTGCCTGCCATGTCCATGGCCAATTCGTCGCCAAGGACAACCGCAAGCCGGCCTACACCATTCGCGAGGCGCTGGAGAACCCGCAGCGCGATCTCAACCGCATTGTACTGCCGCCCGCCTCGATGCTGCAGGACCGGCAGAAGCTGGAGCAGCGCTGGCCTGCCGCGGTCGATTTCATCAAGCGTCGCAAGCTCAACGAGTTCTTCGGGCCGGCGGCCGGCGAAGTCGGCATCGTGATGCAGGGCGGGATGTACAATTCCGTGATGCGGGGCCTGCAATATCTCGGCCTCGCCGATGCCTATGGCGAAAGCAAGATCCCGCTCTACGTCCTCAACGTCACCTATCCGCTGGCCGATGACGAGGTCGCGGAGTTCTGCCGCGACAAGCGCGCCGTTCTGGTCGTCGAGGAGGGGCATCCGGAATACATCGAGCAGGCGATCGGGACGGTGCTGCGCCGCCGCGGCGTCGCCGCCCGGCTCTGCGGCAAGGACGTGCTGCCGCTGGGTGGGGATTACACCGCCGCCGTGCTGAGCAAGGGTATCGGCGCCTTTCTGGACCAGAATGCGCCGCATCTGCTCGGAAACCGCCCGCCGCTGCCGAGCGCCGATGCGGTCGTCTCCGCCGCCCCTGTCAAGCAGCTCGCCGAGATCGTGCCGCCGCGCCCCGCCGGCTTCTGTATCGGTTGCCCGGAGAGGCCTATCTTCGCCGCGATGAAGCTGGTCGAGAAGGAGCTGGGGCCGCACCAGATCTCTGCCGATATCGGCTGCCACCTGTTCTCGATCCTGCCGCCCTTCAATCTCGGCGGCACCACGATGGGCTACGGCCTCGGCCCGGCCTCGGCGTCGGCCTTCAATGTCGAGGCGGACAAGCGGCCGATCTCGGTGATGGGCGATGGCGGCTTCTGGCACAACGGCCTGTCGTCGGGCATCGGCAATGCCGTCTTCAACAAGCAGAACCAGGTTATCATGGTGGTCGACAACTATTATTCGTCGGCCACCGGCGGACAGGACATCATGTCCTCGCGCGCCGACAATGCCCGCCGCTCCACCAACAATCCGATCGCCAAGGCGGTGCGCGGCATCGGCGCCAAATGGGTGCGCGAGATCGACCGAACCTACGACGTCGGCAAAATGCGCGACACGTTGAAGGCGGCCCTCACCTCGAAGGAGGAGGGGCCGAAGATCATCATCGCCTCCTCCGAATGCATGCTGAACAAGCAGCGCCGGGTGAAGCCGCTGTTCAACAAGGCGGTCAAGGAGGGCAAGCGCTCGGTCAAGCAGCGCTTCGGCGTCGACGAGGACGTGTGCACCGGCGACCACGCCTGCATGCGGCTATCGGGCTGCCCGTCGCTTTCCGTGAAGCATCTCGACGATCCGCTGCGCGACGATCCCGTCGCCGCCATCGACAACAACTGCGTCGGCTGCGGCAATTGCGGCGAGGTGGCGGAGGCCGCGGTGCTCTGCCCCTCCTTCTATCGTGCCGACGTGATCTACAATCCCACGCGCTTCGACCGCTTCATGGCCAGGCTGAGGGGCGCCGTGATCGGCTATCTGCAACGGCGCCGCGATGCCCGGCGGGTGGTGTTCTCGTGAACGCCATCGCTCCGCTGCCGGCCGGCGCTGTCGCCGCCCTCGATCGGCCGCTCTC
>CAMFKC010000440.1 GCA_945956975.1 uncultured Methylocystaceae bacterium
AGGCGGGAGCGCCGATGAGGCAGGCGAGCGCGACGGAAGCGAAGAGCGTCTTTTTCATGGATTCCTCCTGAAGCTGCGTTGAATTCCGCCGCCCCGGCCGACCCGGACGCGCGCATCTTTGCGCCGGAGTTCTGAGGACCCCGCCGGTATCGGCACGACGTGGCTGACCAACGCCGCGCACGCGTCGATGTTCCTGCGCAAGCGCCCATTTGACCGGGCCCGCGCCCGCCCTTATTGGAGCGGCATGGCGCTGCGACCCATCATCTGCATTCCCGACAACCGCCTCCGGCTCGTCTCGGCCCCCGTCGAACGCGTGGACGACGAGATCAAGCGGCTGATGGATGACATGCTCGAAACCATGTACGACGCGCCGGGCATTGGGCTGGCCGCGATCCAGATCGCGATTCCGAAGCGCGTGGTGGTGATCGACACCGCGAAGGAGGGCGAGGACGCCCGCCCGATCTGCTTCGTGAATCCGGAGATCGTCTGGTCGTCCGAGGAAAAGCGGGTCTATCAGGAAGGCTGCCTGTCGATCCCCGAATATTACGAGGACGTGGAACGGCCCTCTCGCGTGAAAGCCCGCTATCTCGACCGCGAAGGCCGCGAAAACGAGCTGGAGGCCGACGGCCTGCTGGCGACCGCGCTCCAGCACGAGATCGACCATCTCAACGGCGTTCTCTTCATCGACCACCTCTCGCGCCTGAAGCGCGAGCGCGTGTGGAAGAAGTTCGAGAAGATCGCGCGCCGCAGCGCCAACGAGCCCGGCCACCCCGCCCACGATTCCCGCGAGCTGTGAGGCGACGCCGATGCGCGTCGTCTTCATGGGCACGCCGGACTTCTCGGTCCCCGTCCTCACCGAAATCGTCGGCCAAGGGCACGAGGTCTGCTGCGTCTACACGCGCGCGCCGCAGCCGGCGGGCCGCGGCATGGACCTGCGCCCCTCGCCCGTCCACAAGGTCGCCGAGCGCTTCGGCATCCCCGTGCGCACGCCTAAAAGCCTGCGCAATGCGGAGGAGCAGGCGGCCTTCGCCGCACTCGAGGCCGATTGCGCGGTCGTCGTCGCCTACGGCCTGATCCTGCCGAAGCCGGTGCTCGATGCGCCGAAATTCGGCTGCTTCAACCTGCACGCCTCGCTCCTGCCGCGCTGGCGCGGCGCGGCGCCGATCCAGCGCGCGATCATGGCGGGCGATGCGGAGACCGGCGTCATGGTCATGCAGATGGAGGAGGGGCTCGACACCGGCCCCGTCGGCATGGCCGAGCGCGTGGCGATCGGCCCCGACACGACGGCGGGCGAATTGCACGACGCGCTGATGAAGGTCGGCGCGGACCTGATGGCGCGCGCGCTGTCGGCCATCTCGCGCGGCTCGCTGTCTTTCCGCCCGCAGGCGGAGGAGGGCGTCACCTACGCCGCCAAGATCGACAAGGCGGAGGCCAAACTCGACTTCGCCAAATCCGCGCACGAGGTCCACAATCTCGCGCGCGGCCTCTCGCCCTTTCCCGGCGCCTGGTTCGAGGCCGATCTCGGCAAGGGGCCGGAGCGGGTGAAGGTGCTGAAGACGCGACTGGCGGCAGGCGCCGGCGCGCCCGGCGAAGTCATCGGCGACGGCGTCATCGCCTGCGGGCAGGGCGCCATCGAACTCGTGCAGGTCCAGCGCGGCGGCAAGGCGGCGATGAGCTTCGGCGATTTCGCGCGCGGAGCGCGGCTGGCTGTCGGCGCGAGGCTCGGGTGATCCCCCGTTTCGCTGCGGGCTGGATCTTCTCCCTCCCCCTTGCGGGGAGGGCCGTGGTGGGGGTCGACGGCGGGCGCAATCTCGCAAAACTTCGCGCTGCCTTGCCCCCACCCCCCGCCCCACCCCCCCACGGGGCGGGGAGAGATAGGGGCCAGCCCTAACCATGCCCCGCTACAAGCTCACCATCGAATACGACGGCCGCCCCTTCGTCGGCTGGCAGCGCCAAGCCAACGGGCTCTCCGTGCAGGAGGCGATCGAGAGCGCCGTCCTCAACCTGACGGGCGTCGCTGCCCCCATCCAGGCGGCCGGGCGCACCGACGCCGGGGTCCACGCCAAGGGCCAGGTCGTGCATGTCGATCTCGACCGCGACTGGCGCAGCGACCGGCTGCGCGATGCGCTGAACGCGCATCTGCGGCTGTTTCCCGTCGCCGTCGTCGAAGCCGAGACGGTCGGCCCCGATTTCGAGGCGCGCTTTTCCGCCAGAAAGCGCCACTACCTCTACCGCCTGCTCAACCGCCGCGCACCGCCGACGCACGAGCGCGGCTACGTCTGGCACGTCGCGCGCCGGCTCGACGCCGACGCCATGCACGCGGCGGCGCAAGCGCTCGTTGGCCGCCACGATTTCACGACCTTTCGCGCCGCCGAATGCCAGGCCAATTCGCCCCTTCGCACGCTCGAGCAGCTCGACGTCGCCCGCGTCGGCGACATGATCGAGATCCGCGCTTCCGCGCTCTCCTTCCTTCACCGGCAGGTGCGCTCGCTGGTCGGTTCGCTCGAGCATGTCGGCTCGGGCAAATGGACGGCCGCCGACCTCAAGGCGGCGCTGGACGCGCGCGACCGGGCCCGCTGCGGCGCCGTTGCGCCGCCGGAGGGGCTCTTCCTGATGCAGGTCGATTACTGACCTCTTGCGGCAGCGCAATTGCGCGGTTGCGGACGGGCGCTGGAAACTTTGACTTCACGCAAGTCGCCTGGGGCCGCTCGGGATCAGGCTGGCTTCATCTTTCGAGCAGAAGGAAATGAAGTCATGGCCACCCTCGCCTCCGCCCCCTCCGGTCTGCGGTCCCTTGTCGGCCCCGTCGTCGCGCCGCGCGCCTTCGACCTGACGAAGCCCATGAATGCGATCCGCATCACGGCTGGCCTGTTCTACGTTCCGCACATCCTGTTCAAGCTCACGGGGATCGCCGGTTCGCTCGCCTTCTTCGCCAAGGCCGGGCTGACGCCGGCGCCGGTCTTCCTCGGCCTCGCGCTGGTGGTGGAAGCCATCGCCTGCCTCGGCCTGACCTTCGGCCTGTTCCTGCGCTGGACCGCGCTGATGTCGGCGGGCTGCATGGCGGTGGCCGCCTACGCGGTCTTCGCGACCAAGGGCGTCGGCTGGCTCTGGAACATGGGCGGCGTGGAGTATCTCGCCATGTGGGCGGTCGTCTCCCTCGCCATCGCCTTCGGCGCATGGAAGGAAGCCGCCCGCTGATCGCAGCGTGAGCGTGGCCGGTCGCGCCAGCGGCCGGCCCTCATGCATCAATCGGGCGCAGGACGGGTGGTGCAATTCCCGCCCGCCACTTGTTAGGATGCGG
>CAMFKC010000441.1 GCA_945956975.1 uncultured Methylocystaceae bacterium
CACGAACTCCGCGCGCCGAGCGCGGCCTTGAGATCGAAACGGGTCATAAGGCCAAGATAGGGCCGCGCCTCGCTGATCGAAAGCTTGGCCGTTCGCTTTCAGGCGGGCGTCACGCGCCGCAGCGTGAGGTTGATGCGCGCGTCGTTGGCGACGAGCGTCGACGTGCCCGGATAGAGGCGGTCCACGCCGTGATAGCAGAAGCGCGACTCTCCGCCGATCACGGCGACGTCGCCCGAAGCGAGCTTCACTGACTTCGTGCGGTCGGTGCGCTTGAGGCCGCCGTAGCGGAACAGGCAGGTCGCCCCGAGGGAGATCGAGAGAACGGGCGCGCGCGGCTCCTTCTCGTCGGCGTCGACATGCAGACCCATGCGCGCGTCCGCCGCGTAGAAATTGACGAGGCACGCTTCCGGCGGCGCCTCGAAACCGCCGAGTTGCGTCCATGCATCGAGCAGGGCAGGCGGCATTGCGGGCCATGGCGCGCCGGTCGCGGGATGGGTCGCCTGATAGCGATAGCCGCCGTCGCGGTCGGACACCCAGCCGAGCGGCCCGCAATTCGTCATGCGCACAGTGAACGGTTTTCCCGTGCGCGGCATTGTCGGCGTGAACAGCGGCGCGGCGCGCACGACGGCGCGGATCGCCTCGACCAGCGCTTCCTGTTCGGCGCGCGAAAAATGCGCCGGGTGCAGCAGCAATCCCGGCGCGAGTTCGATCACGCCGTCAGGACCTTCTTCGACTCGACCGTCGAATCCGCCTTCAGCCGGTAGACCAGCGGCACGCCCGTATCGAGCTCCATCGAGGGGATCGTCTCCGGCGTCAGGCCGTCGAGCACCATCACCAGCGCGCGCAGCGAATTGCCGTGCGCGGCGACGATCGTGCGCTTGCCGTTCAGCACGCCAGGCAGGATGTGCTGGCAATAGTAGGGCAGCACGCGCGCCACGGTGTCCTTCAGGCTTTCGCCGCCGGGCGGCGAGATGTCGTAGGAGCGCCGCCAGATGTGCACCTGCTCCTCGCCCCACTTCTTGCGCGCCTCGTCCTTGTTGAGGCCGGAGAGATCGCCGTAGTCGCGCTCGTTCAGCGCCTGGTCGCGCGTGGTGGCGAGATCGGGCTGGCCCAACTCGCTCAAGCACAGCTTCAGCGTGTGCTGCGCGCGCGTCAGCGCGGAGGTGAAAGCCGTGTCGAACGACAGGCCAATCGCCTTCAGGCGCTGGCCGGCGGCCTTGGCTTCCTCGACGCCCTTGGGCGTGAGGTCCGGGTCCTTCCAGCCGGTGAAAAGGTTCTTGAGGTTCCAGTCGCTCTGGCCATGACGGACGAGGACGAGCAGGCGGTCCATTTCAGCTCCTTCTTCTCCCTCCCCCTTGCGGGGAGGGTTGGGGTGGGGCGCCGCGAAGCGGCGGTCAGTCGTTGAGCCCGAGCACGTCGAGCATGGAATATTGGCCGGGCTTGCGGCCGCGCGCCCAGAGCGCGGCCTTGATCGCGCCATTGGCGAACAGGCTGCGATCCTCGGCATGATGCGAGAGCGTGATGCGTTCGCCCGCGGTCGCGAGCATGACGGAATGCTCGCCGATGACCGAGCCGCCGCGCAGCGTGGCGAAGCCGATGTCGCCGCTCTTTCGCGCGCCGGTATGGCCGTCGCGCGAGCGCACGGAATGCTCGGCGAGATTGATCTGGCGCCCGCGCGCGGCCGCTTCGCCGAGCAGCAGGGCGGTGCCGGAAGGCGCATCCACCTTCATGCGATGGTGCATTTCGAGAATCTCGATGTCCCATTCAGGACCAAGCGCCGCGGCGGCCTTTTGCACGAGCACGGCCAGCACGTTCACGCCGAGGCTCATGTTACCCGAGCGCACGATCGGCGCGTGGCGCGCAGCGGCGGCGATCTTCGCGAGATCGTCGTCTGACAGTCCCGTCGTGCCGATGATGTGGGCGATACGCGCCTGCGCGGCGAGCGCGGCCAGTTCGATCGTGGCCGACGGCGCGGTGAAATCGACGATGCCCTCGGCATTGACCACGGCGGCGAGCGCATCGTCCGTCACGAGCACACCGAGCGGCCCGACGCCGGCGAGTTCGCCCGCATCCTTGCCCAGCGCCGGCGAGCCTGCGCGCTCCAGCGCGGCGCAGACGGCGACGCTGGGCGCCTCGGTGATCGCCTTGACGAGCGCGCGGCCCATCCGGCCGCCCGCGCCCATCACCACCAGCCGCATGTCCGCCATTCGTTTCGCTCCCTTGGTGGCGGCGTTTCTATAGCCGATGCTGGGTTTCGGCAAAATACCGCTCCGTGGCTGGCCGCCGCGCGAAAAGGGGCGCGCGGCTGCGGCCGAACGACACGCCGGGGAGAAAGCGAGAATGACCGCATCCAGCGAGCTGGACCATCTGCAGGCGTGGGTCGGGCGCAGCCGGACCTTTGCCGACATCGTCAGCGGCGGCCCGGTCGCAGGCCTCTACGCCATGCTCGACCGCGGCGACGCGCCGATCCCGCCTCGGGGAACGCCGATCCCGCCGCTCGCGCACTGGTATTTCGGCCTGCCGCATGTGACGCAGGGCGCGCTCGGGCCGGACGGGCTGCAGGCCAAGGACGGCTTCTCTCCGCCGGTCCCGCTGCCGCGCCGCATGTGGGCGGGCGGCCGCATCCGCTTCCATCATCCGCTGCGCGTCGGCGACGACGTGACCCAGACGGCCACCATCGCGAAGATCGAGCCGAAGTTCGGCCGCAACGGCGCGCTGGTCTTCGTGACAACCCGCTTCGAAATGGCCAATGCGCAGGGCGTCGCCGTCACCGACGAGATCGACGGCGTGTTCCGCGAGGCCGCCCGGCCGGACGAGGCGGCGCGCCCGCCGGTCATGGCGCCCACCGACGAGACATTCGGCCGCACGGTCGAGATGGATGTGGTGAAGCTCTTCCGCTATTCGGCCATCACCTTCAACGGCCACCGCATCCATTACGATCGCCCCTGGGCGACCGGCGTGGAGGGCTATCCCGGCCTCGTCGTGCACGGCCCGCTGATCGCCACCCTGCTCGCGGACCTCTTCTGCGGCCAATTCGGCGCGGAAAAGCTGGCGTCGTTCGAGTTCAAGGCGCTGAGCCCGCTGTTCGACACGCACCCGTTCCAGATCTGCGGCAGGCAGGACAGCGACGGCTCCGTCGCGCTCTGGACGCGCGGGCATGACGGCGCGATGTCGATGATGTGCAAGGCGACGATGCGTTAAAAGCCGCCCCGTCATTGCGAGGAGCGCAGCGACGAAGCAAGCCAGAGTCTGTCTCTTATACACATCTCCGAGCCCACGAGACGCTCATGAATCGCGTA
>CAMFKC010000442.1 GCA_945956975.1 uncultured Methylocystaceae bacterium
TCTACACACTGCATATCGTCGGCAGCGTCAGATGTGTATAAGAGACAGGTGCCCATCCGCGTCGAAAGGCGCGACAGCTTCGCCGTTGAAACTCTGGCTCTCCGGGGCCAGGCCGCAGACGCTCGTCCTGTCGCTGACGCCCATCGCGATCGGCGCGGCCTATGCGCAGGCGATGTATCACCGCCTTGCGCTCGTCCCGCTCGCAGCCGCGATCCTCTCGGCTATCGCGATTCAGATCGCGACCAATCTCGCCAATGATTCCGCGGACGGCGGGCGCGGCGCGGACGGGGCCGAACGGCTCGGCCCGGCGCGCCTCGTCGGCGCCGGGCTCATGTCGGCTCAGCGCGTGCGCACGGGCGCGATCGTCGCGAGCATCGTCGCCGCATTGTGCGGCCTCGTCGTCGTCGCCTACGGCGGCCTGCCGATCATCGCCATCGGCGCCGCCTCGCTCGTCTGCGCCTGGGCCTATTCCTGGGGACCGGCGCCGATCTCCGCTTCGCCGCTCGGCGAGATATTCGTCATTCTCTTCTTCGGCGTCGCCGCCGTTGCTGGAACGGTATGGATCGCCGCCGGAGCCGTGGACGCGACGGCGGTCCTGCTCGGTCTCGCCATCGGCATGCCCGCCGCCGCCGTGCTTACCGTCAACAACCACCGCGACCGCGCGCAGGACGCCAGGAGCGGCCGCCGCACGTTGGCCATCCTGCTCGGTGCCAAGGGCACCGTGATCCTCTACGGCTGCGAACTGGCGCTCGCGGCGCTGCTTGCTGCATGGGCGTTGCTGCCGCTCGCGCAGGCGGCGATCCTTCTGGCGCTCGTCGGCTGTAGCGCAGCGCTCGCGCGGGCGGTGCGGATGTCGCATGTCCCGATCTCGCGCGCGCTCAATGCCGAGCTTGTAGCGACGGTGCGCTTCCAGATCGGATTGGCGGCGGCTGTCGTGGCGTTGCTGCTCAGCGGGGCGCACTGACACGGCCGTCTACCTTTGCCAGCGTCTTTGAGAGGAGCGCAGCGACGAAGAAATCCAGACCCACAACCCGGCTCTGGATTGCTTCGCTTCGCTCGCAATGACGGAACCCCAGAAGAAAACAAAAAGCCCCGCCGCTTCCGCGACGGGGCTCATGATCACACCGGCAACGCCCGATCAGGCGTCGACCGTCTCCGCCACTTCGACGAATTCCTGGATCTGGTCGAAGTTCATGTAGCGATAGACCTCGTCCTTCTTGCCCTGAAGGCCGGTCACCGCCGCCATGTATTCCTCCATGGTCGGAATCTTGCCGAGCAGCGCGCCGACGGCCGCGAGTTCCGCCGACGAGAGATACACGCGCGTGTCGATGCCGAGGCGGTTCGGGAAGTTGCGCGTCGAGGTCGAGAGCGCCGTCGAGCCCTTGCGGATCTGCGCCTGGTTGCCCATGCACAGCGAACAGCCCGGCATTTCCATGCGCGCGCCGGACTTGCCGAGGGTCGCGTAATAGCCCTCTTCGGTCAGGATATGCGCGTCCATCTTGGTCGGCGGCGCGATCCACAGGCGCGTCGGAATATCCGACTTGCCGGCGAGAATCTTGCCGGCCGCGCGGAAATGGCCGATGTTGGTCATGCACGAGCCGATGAAGACCTCGTCGACCTTGTCGCCGGCGACTTCGGACAGCGTCTTGATGTCGTCGGGATCGTTCGGGCAGGCGAGCAGCGGCTCCTTGATCTCGTTGAGGTCGATCTCGAACACCGCCGCATATTCGGCGTCGGCGTCGGGCGCCATCAGCTTCGGATCGGCGATCCACGCTTCCATCGCCGCGATGCGGCGCTCGAGCGAGCGCTTGTCCTGGTAGCCGTTGGCGATCATCCACTTCATGAGCACGATGTTCGAGCGCATGTATTCGATGATCGGCTCCTTGTTGAGCCGCACGGTGCAGGCAGCCGCCGAACGCTCGGCGGAGGCGTCGGAGAGTTCGAACGCCTGCTCGACCTTCAGGTTCGGCAGGCCTTCGATCTCCAGAATACGTCCGTTGAAGACGTTCTTCTTGCCCTTCTTCTCCACCGTCAGGTCGCCGGTCTTCAGCGCCGCATAGGGAATGGCGTTGACGAGATCGCGCAGCGTCACGCCCGGCTGCATCTCGCCCTTGAAACGCACGAGAACCGATTCAGGCATGTCGAGCGGCATCACGCCGGTCGCCGCCGCGAAGGCCACCAGACCCGAACCCGCCGGGAAGGAAATGCCGATCGGGAATCGCGTGTGGCTGTCGCCGCCGGTGCCGACCGTGTCGGGCATCAGCAGGCGGTTGAGCCAGGAGTGGATCACGCCGTCGCCCGGACGCAGCGAAATGCCGCCGCGGTTGGAGATGAAGGTCGGCAATTCCCGATGCGTCTGCACGTCCACGAGCTTCGGATAAGCGGCCGTATGGCAGAAGGACTGCATCACGAGATCGGCGGAGAAGCCGAGGCAGGCGAGATCCTTGAGTTCGTCGCGCGTCATCGGGCCGGTCGTGTCCTGCGAACCGACGGTCGTCATCTTGGGCTCGCAATAGGTGCCGGGGCGGATGCCCTTGCCCTCGGGCAGGCCACAGGCGCGGCCCACCATCTTCTGCGCGAGCGTATAGCCCTTGCCCGTGTCCTTGGGCTGCGCCGGCATGCGGAACAGCGTCGAGGCCGGCAGGCCCAGCGCCTCGCGGGCGCGCGTGGTGAGGCCGCGGCCGATGATCAGCGGAATGCGGCCGCCGGCGCGAACTTCGTCGAAGATCACATCCGACTTGACCTTGAATTCGGCGATCACGGCGCCGTTCTTCAGCGCCTTGCCTTCATAGGGGCGAAGCTCGATGACGTCGCCCATCTCCATCTGCGAGACGTCGAGCTCGATCGGCAGCGCGCCGGCGTCTTCCATCGTGTTGTAGAAGATCGGCGCGATCTTGGAGCCCAGGCACACGCCGCCGAACTTCTTGTTCGGCACGTAGGGAATGTCCTCGCCGGTAAACCAGAGAACCGAATTCGTCGCGGACTTGCGCGAGGAACCGGTGCCGACGACGTCGCCGACATAGGCGACCGGATGGCCCTTGGCGATCAGCTTCTGGATCTGCTTCACCGCGCCGCGCACGCCTGGCTCGTCCGGCTCGATGCCGGGACGCGGGTTCTTCAGCATGGCCAGCGCATGCAGCGGAATGTCGGGCCGGGTCGAGGCGTCGGGCGCGGGCGAGAGATCGTCCGTATTGGTCTCGCCGGAGACCTTGAACACGGTCAGCGTCAGCGACTGCGGCACTTCCGGCCGCGAGGTGAACCATTCGGCGTCGGCCCAGGACTGCATCACGCCCTTGGCG
>CAMFKC010000443.1 GCA_945956975.1 uncultured Methylocystaceae bacterium
CTCCTGCGCCTTCTGTGCGAGGGCGAGGTTCAGGCGCTGGCCGAGATCGGCGATCGTGCTCTGCGAATCCTTGTTCTTCGCCTCGGTCGCCTGCAGCGCTTCCTCGATGGCGGCGAGCTGGCGGCGGAGCGCGGCGATCTGCTGGTTGAGGAGGTCGACCTGCGCCTGCGCCCGGGCGGACAATTCCTG
The DNA here is from genome assembly GCA_945956975.1 of uncultured Methylocystaceae bacterium. Lineage (GTDB taxonomy): Bacteria > Pseudomonadota > Alphaproteobacteria > Rhizobiales > Beijerinckiaceae > JAJXWB01. The sequence continues at coordinate 190 of CAMFKC010000443.1, forward strand.
CTCGGCGGAGAGCTTCTGCGACAGGATGTCGGCCTTGCCGCCTGCGCCGGAGGCCGCGCCTTCGGCGGCGCCGAGCTTCTGGGCGAGGTCGGCGTTTTCCTTCTTCGTCGTGTCGAGCGTGGCGGCCAGCGTGGCGAGCGTGGATTGCGCGTCTTCCTTGCCGGATTTTTCGAGCGCCAGCAGCGCGGTCAATTGCTCGATCTGCTTGTTGAGCTTCTGGAGCGCGGCGTCCTTGCCGGTCACGTCGCGCGAGAGAAAGAACTGCGCGACCATGAAAACGGTGACGAGAAACACGAAAGACAGCAGCATCACCGACAGGGCGTCGACGAAGCCCGGCCAGTAGTCGACGCCCGAGCGCAGGCGCCGGCCGCGCGAAAGGGCCATCAGGGTTTCTCCCGCATCAGGATTGCTCCCGTTCTTGGGCGAGGCGCTCGAGGGTCTTCTTCATCTCGCGATTCTGAGCCGCCTGCTGCTCCACCCAGTCGCGGATCATCTGCTGTTCGGCGCGCATGTGCTTGACGAGCGCCTGAACCCCGTCGGCGAGATTGGACATGGCGGCGGAGGCTGCGCGCTGGCCCGAGGAATCGGCGGCATTCGACAGGCGGTCGAGCGTGGCGCTCAGGTCGGGCGAAAGGCCGGCGGCGAGCGCGGCCGGCGTATCGGCGTCGGCGGCGACGGCGGAAATGCGATCTTCCAGTTCGACGTAGAACCTGTTCTGCGCCTGTCCCGCCTGAAGATCGAGAAAACCGAGAACGAGAGAACCCGCAAGGCCGAACAGCGAAGCGGTGAACGACAGGCTCATGCCCGACAACGGCCTGGCGATCCCAGCCTTCAGATCCTCGAACAGGACGGAGGATTCCGCGCCGCCCTTCATGGCGCCGATGACGTCGCCGATCGAGCCGACGGTTTCGAGCAATCCCCAGAACGTGCCGAGCAGGCCGAGGAAGATCAGGAGGCCTGTGAGGTAGCGCAGGATCTCGCGGCTCTCGTCCAGCCGTGTCGCGACCGAATCGAGAATGGCGCGCAGGGTGATGGTGGAAATGGCGCGGCCATCGCCGGCGAGCCGCGCCATCGGCGCCAGCAGGCGCGGGGCAGGCGCGCTGGCCGCGTTGGGCCCACCCCAGGCGTTGACCCATTCGATTTCGCGGAAGAGGCGCACGACGGTGGCGACCGCCATGACGATTCCGACCGCCAGAACCCCGAGAATCAGGCCGTTGAGGCCGGGGTTGGCCATGAAGGCGCGCTGGATCTGGTCGTGGAGAATGAACGCGATGAACCCCGCAAGCGCAAGAAACACGCCCATGCGTATAAGAAAGATGCGCGGGCTCGACAGCTCCGTGCGAACCTCGTCGGCCGCCATATTCGTCCTCGATCCTTGCCCCGCTCGCTCGGTGAGAATGCCATCAACATCCGGTTGCTAGCAATGGCGGGCGTCAGGGAGAGGTTGGGAAGCGCGAGGGGAAGTTCAAGCTTTGCGCAGCAGATCGCCGAGCGCGCGCTGGATGGTCTCGCCGCCGGCCAGAATCTCGCCCTTGTCCAGCATGTCCGACCCGCCGGACAGGTCGCTGACGAAACCGCCGGCCTCGCGCACCAGCACGACGCCCGCCGCGATGTCCCAGGGTTGCAGCCCGCGCTCCCAATAGGCGTCGAAGCGGCCGGCGGCCGTATAGGCGAGATCGAGCGAGGCCGCGCCGAAACGGCGAACATTGGAGACGCGCGCCATGACCGCGGTCAACTCCTGCCTGAAGCGCGGGTGTTCCTTGGCCTTGCCGAGGTGCGGCACGCCGGTCGCGATCAGGCTGTCTGCGAGATCGCGGCGCTGCGCCACGCGTAGCCTGCGATTGTTCAGCCACGCGCCCTGGCCGCGTTCCGCGACGAACATGTCGTCGTCGGCGGGATTGTAGACAACGCCCGCCACCAGCTGGCCCTCGCGCTCCAGCGCGACCGAAATGGCGAAGACCGGGATGCCGTGCAGGAAATTGGTGGTGCCGTCGAGCGGATCGATGATCCATGTGTGGCTCTGGTCGGTCCCGTCGACCCGCCCGGATTCTTCCATCACGAAACCGTAGCCGGGGCGCGCCTTGGCGAGTTCCTCGAACAGAACCTTCTCGGCCTTGCGGTCGGCGGCGGTGACGAAGTCGCCGGGGCCCTTCACCGACACCTGGAGATTGGCGACCTCGCCGAAGTCGCGCTTGAGACCGCGTCCGGCCTTGATGGCGGCGGCGGTCATCACATTCATCAGCGCGGATCGGATCATGGGGCTTTCTTCCGGAAAGCGCGCTAGATGCCCGCCCAGGCCGGGCGGGTCAAGTTTTATGGCCAAGCCGAAGGCTTTGACGATGAACGCGTCCGTGCCATGGATTGTGCTGGCGCGGGCGATTTGCATGAGGCAAGGCGGCTTGAAGATCGGCAAAACCGCAAGGGAGGGCGCCTCCGTCAGCCCCCTGACGAATGCGGCGGAAGCGATGTTTGCGGAGACCGCGAGCGCGCGCAGCCGGAACAGGCGACAGCGCTGGCTCTTCGTGCTGCTGACGTTGCTGATCGCGATCGGCGGCGCCCTCGTTGCGCGCCAGTTCGTGATCGAGCGCAATCTGGTTTTCGCGGTCGGCCCTGCGGGAACGGCAAGCGATCAGTTCGCACGGTCGCTGCAGGGCGTCGCCGCCCGCGGTCGTGGCGTCCGGGTTACGGTCCGGAACACCGATGGGCCCTTGACTGCGGTTCAGCAATTCGCGCAAGGGCGCGCCGATCTCGCCATCGTCCGGTCCGACACGCGCACGCCGCCGCGCGCACGCGCCGTAGCCATGCTCGAACATTCGATCCTCTTGATTGCCGTTCCGAAAAACGCCGTCCCGAAATCGATCGGCGCGCTCAAGGGCAAGAAGCTCGCGATGATCTCGAGCGATCCGCGCGACATGACCTTGATGCGTGAAATCCTCGGGCGGTTCGACATACCGGATACGACGCCGATCGAATCGCGCAAGGCGGAGGAATGGCCGACCCTCTTCGAACCCGGCGGGCCAGCGGCGGTCTTTTTCATGGCCCGCAAGTCGGGGCTGGCGTCGGACAGGTTCTGGCTCGGCAAGACGCAGCGGGCGAACTTCAAGCT
>CAMFKC010000444.1 GCA_945956975.1 uncultured Methylocystaceae bacterium
GAGATGTGTATAAGAGACAGGTACGGGATATTCCAACAACGATCTGGACAGGCAATCGGACAAGCGCGACGACGCAGCGCATGTCGCGGCGTTGCGCGCGGACGCGGAAGCCCGGACCTTCGTGATCGCGGGCGACAACATCATTCTGGAGCGCGACAGCGAAGGCTATCGATCGCTCTTCACCTTTGGCGAAGCCGGCAGGATGGGCGTAGCGCGCGAGACGGCGTTTCTCGGCCATGACGGGGTCGGCGGCGTGTTCGCCGTTCTGCTGGAAGACGCGCCGCAAGATTTCGGCCCCACGCGCGAACAATTGCAGCGCATCTACAAGAACGAGGCGCCGCTGCCCGGCAAGACAGCGGAAGTGCGCACGGACCTGCGCTCGATCCTGATGCAGGGCATGGTTTCGGAGAAGGTCGCCGGCCGTCTCGCGCAAGCCAAGAGCCTGATGTACTGGCACTCGCGCCATCGCTTCTGCTCGAACTGCGGCGTCGAGACGACGACCGCCGCCGCAGGCTGGAAACGCGTCTGCGCAGCCTGCAAGTCCGAGCACTTTCCGCGTACCGATCCCGTCGTCATCATGCTCGCCGTCTCCGGCGACAAATGCCTGCTCGGCCGGCAGCCGCGCTTCCCCAAGGGCATGTTTTCGGCGCTCGCGGGCTTCGTGGAGGGCGGCGAGACGCTGGAGGACGCCGTGCGGCGCGAGATCAAGGAAGAAGCGGGCATATCCTGCGGAAAGGTCACGTATATGGCGTCGCAGCCGTGGCCGTTCCCGTGCTCGCTGATGATCGGCTGCCTGGCCGAAGCGGAAGACGAGAAAATCACGATCGACGTGACCGAGCTCGACGACGCCCGCTGGTTCTCGCGCGCCGAGGCGCTAGCGCTGGTGGACGGCAAGCTCGACGGCTTCTTCTGCCCGCCGAAGATGGCGATTGCGCATCACCTGATCGCCGCCTGGGCGCGCGGGGAGGTTGCGTGAGCGGCCGAGCCGCCCTCGTCCTCCTCTCCGGCGGCCAGGATTCCGCCACCTGTCTCGCCTGGGCGCTCGAGCGTTTCGACCGTGTCGAGACGCTCGGCTTCGATTACGGCCAGCGCCATGCGATCGAGTTGAAGCAGCGCGCGGTCGTGCGTGAAAAATTTGCTGCGCTCAGACCAGCGTGGCGCGAGCGGCTCGGCGAGGATCACACGCTCGGCCTCGCTGCGCTGGGCGCCATATCCGACACCGCGATGACGCGCGAGATTGCGATCGAGGCGAACGAAAAGGGCCTGCCCAACACTTTCGTACCCGGACGCAACCTCATCTTTCTGGCCTTTGCCGCCGCGCTCGCCTATCGGCGCGGTCTGACGCGGATCGTCGGCGGCATGTGCGAGACGGATTTCTCCGGCTATCCCGATTGCCGCGACGACGCGATCAAGGCGATGCAGGTCGCGCTCAACATCGGCATGGATTCTCGGTTCACGCTGGAGACGCCGCTGATGTGGATCGACAAGGCCGCCACCTGGGAACTGGCGCAGACGATCGGCGGCGACGCGCTCGTCAACGTGATCGTCAATGACACGCACACCTGCTATCTCGGCGAACGCGGCGCGCTGCATGCATGGGGCCATGGCTGCGGCCAGTGCCCCGCTTGCAGGCTGCGCGCGGACGGTTTCGCCAAGTGGACGTCCAACAGATAGGAAAAGCCCATGCCGCACTGGACCGCGCTCGTCACGCTGCTTTCCATCGCCGTTTATTTCTGGGCCGACCTCAATGTCGGGAAGGCGCGCGGAACCTACCAGATCAAGGCGCCCGCCATTTCGGGCGATCCAAACTTCGAACGCATTTTCCGCGCGCACCAGAACATGCTGGAATGGATGCCGATCTTCCTGCCGGCGCTTTGGCTCTTCGCCCTCTATCTCTCCGATCGCTGGGCGGCGCTGGTCGGCCTTGTGTGGATCGGCGGCCGCATCCTCTACACGCTCACTTATGCGCAAGACGCCGCAAAGCGTGGACGCGGATTTGCGATTCAGGCCGCCGCCGCCGGCGTTCTCTTCGTCGGGGCGCTGATTGGAATCGGCAAGGCGCTGCTCGCCGGCTGACCGTCAGGCGGTCTTGCCGGCCTCCCATCCGATGATCGCCTGCTTGCGTGCGATGCCCCAGTGGTAGCCGGTGAAGGCCCCGGAGCGGCCGAGCACGCGGTGGCAAGGCACGACGAAGGAGATCGGGTTCTTGCCGACGGCGGCGCCGACGGCGCGCGCCCCCTGGGGCTTGCCGACCTTGCGGGCGATGTCGGAATAGGTCGTCGCGCGGCCCATCGGGATCGAGAGCAGCGTTTCCCAGACGCGCAGCTCGAAATCCGTGCCGATCAGAACGAGCCGCAAGGGCCGGTCCGGCCGCCATTCGGCGGGATCGAAGGCGCGGCGCGCGAACGGTTCTGTCGCTGCCTCGTCTTGCACGAATTCGGCGTTCGGCCAGCGCCGCACCATATCGGCCAGCGCCGCGGCGCGATCTCCCCCGTCCACCCAACCGAGCCCGGCAAGCCCGCGCGGCGCGCAGACCGCGATGGCCTCGCCGAAAGGCGAGGGATGGAAGCCGTAAGTCAGCGTCAGCCCGCCGCCGCCGCGTTTGAAATCCCCGGGTGTCATGGCTTCGTGCGCGACGAAGAGGTCGTGCAGACGGCCGGGCCCGGACAGGCCAACCTCATAGGATGCGTCTAGAACGCTGGCGCTATCGCGCAGCAGCGTGCGCGCATGATCGATGGTGACGGCCTGTAGAAACGCCTTCGGCGTCAGCCCGGCCCAACGCTTGAAAAGATGATGAAAGTGGGAGGCGGAGAGGCCGACATGGGCCGCGATGTCCTCGACCTCCGGCTGCCGGCGCGCGGCCTTGGTCATGAATTCGATTGCGGCGCGCACCCGCTCGTAATCGTCGGCGAGGTCGAGTTGCGTGAAGCTTTCGGGGTTCGGGCGTTGCAGCATGGCTCTGATCCGTCTGTATTCGCCCGATACTGAAGCTCGGAAGCGCCGGCCACCACCCGATTCCTACGACAGGTCCGGCCCCCGCCGGGCGCGGGCCAGCGCGAGCGACAGATCGCCCGCGACCTCCGCCTTCTGTTCCGGCCCGAGAAAGCTGCCGAATTCGACGCTGCGGCCGTGCGAGACGAGCGCCAGCCTCTGGAGGCCGAATTCCTCGTGTTCGGACCGGTCGAGCCGCACCCAGGCGGGATTGAAACGGAATTCGCGCGTTTCGCCCCGCACCGGAACCTGTCTCTTATACACATCTGACGCTGCCGACGATATGCAGTGTGTAG
>CAMFKC010000445.1 GCA_945956975.1 uncultured Methylocystaceae bacterium
CGCATCGCATCGCGGAACCTGTCGGCGAGCGTGGGCGCTGAAATGATCCGATTGGCGGCGAGCATCGATCCGGGTTCCTGCCGCCGGCCCCCCGGCGTTCCTTCCAGTGTCGGATATATATGTTTCCCGGCGGTGAAGGCGAGGTTGGCGCTGTCTCCACCCCTTCCCCCCGGCCCCTGCTCGCGGGCATGATGGCGGAAAAGGGAGCCAGTAATGTCCGTCGATCTCGTCCGCGCATCCGCCGATCTCGAGCGCCTGCTGAAAATCCGCTCGATTCCCTTCTGCATGAAGCTCTACGAGAACCGCGCCGACATGGAGGCGATCCCGCGCATCCGCCGCCCCAAGGCCGTGCACACGCTGGACCAGATCGTCGCGCAGGGCGCGCGACTGGGCTGGACGGTCGGCATCACGGCCGACGACCTCGTCGGCGCCCAGTGCCGCGCGGTCGTGGGGCTCGGCCACGCCAAGACCGACGAGTGGAAATCGGGCAAGCACATGACCGGCGTCTGGTTCTCGACCCTCGAGGACGCGAGCCAGCACCAGGCCGCCATGCATTGCGTGCCCGACGGCAAGTTCGAGGCGCTGGTCGTCTCGCCGCTGGGCGCGGGCCGCGTCGAAAACCCCGACATCGCGCTGTTCTACGCCACCCCCGGCGCCATGATGTATTTCATCAACGGCCTGCAATGGGCGGGCTACAAGCGGTTCGACTGGTCCGTCGTCGGCGAGAGCGCCTGCGCGGATTCCTGGGGCCGCGCGCTGACCAGGCGCGAGCCGTCGCTCTCCATCCCCTGCTTCGCCGAGCGCCGCTACGGCGGCGTGCTGGACGACGAGATGCTGATGGCCCTGCCGCCCGACATGCTGGCCAAGGCGATCGCGGGCATGGAGGCCTTGGCCAAGAACGGCTTCCGCTACCCCTTCCCGCAATACGGCGTGCAGCAGGATGTGCGCGACGGCATGGCGGTCAGCTATCCCGAACGCGCCAGGGCCTGAGGACGCCCAAGGTTCGTTGCCGGAACGAAGCCCATCCGCCGGCGTTCCGGCCAGATGAGCCCGCCGCCCTACGCCAATAATTTCCTGCGCCTCATGGCCGAGCCCGACCGCGCCGTTCTCGAACCCTTGTTCGAGCGCGTCCGGCTGGAGGGGCGGGAAGTCATCGTCCGCGCGAACGCGCCCATCGATTACATCTATTTCCCCGAATCCGGCCAATTGTCGGTGCTGGCCAAGGTGCCGCAGAGCGAGCCGATCGAGGTCGGCATGATCGGCTACGAGGGGATGTCCGACATGGTCGCCACGGGGCGCGCCCCGCTCGAAACGGTCGTGCAGGGTCCCGGCGTCGCCCACCGCATCCGCTACGAGGCGTTTCGCGCCCGCCTCGCCGAAAGCCTGCCGCTCTGCGACCTGATGATGCGCTGGCACCAGGCCTTCATCGCGCAGCTTTCCTACACCGCCCTTTCGCATGGCAGCTTCACCATAAGCGAGCGCCTGGCGCGCTTCCTCCTGATGATGCGCGACCGGGTGCGCAGCGACGAACTGCCGGTCGTCCACGAATATCTCTCGTGGATGCTGGCCGTGCGGCGCGCCGGCGTATCGGAGGCGCTGGAGGCCTTGCGTGTCGCCGGCTGCATCGAGCGCGCGCGCGGCCGTCTGCGCATCGTCGATCGCGAGGCTATGATCGAGCAGGCGTCGGGCAGTTACGGCCGCGCCGAGGCGGAATACGATCGCCTTATGGGGCCGCTCGACCGCAGCATCCCGGCTTCTGCGCGCTAGCGTACACTGTTTGCCCCGTGGCTTGGCGGCGTTCGCGCTACCTTGCAGGCATGACGGGCAATCCAGCGAGTTTGACGATTTTCTGCCGGCGCCCTCAGCGTCAGGTCGTGCTCGTGTGTTGCGCCGACATGGCGTTCGCCTTGCCCCTGACCGACGGCCTCAAGCGCCGCGGCGTCGACGTCGCTGGCCCAGCCGCCACCTTGCAGCGCGCAGCGCGGTTGGCCGCACGCCGACGGCCCGACGCCGCCGTGCTCGATCTCGAACTGCTCGACGGAGTCAGCGCGCCCATCGCGGCGAAGCTCACGGCCGAGCGGGTTCCGTTCTGGCTCCTGAGCGACCTGCCGCGCCCGGCGGTTCCGCCTCCGTCCTTTCGCGCGGGACGGTGGATCGAACGGATGCGCTCGATGGAGGCGCTGATCATGGATATCGAGCAGACGCTGCGCCAAAACGCCCTGCGGCGCGAGGTGAGGGAAATCTCGGTGCGCTGCCCGGCCTGCGAGGTCCTCAATCGCATCGTGGCCTCTCCGGACCTCGACCGCGCGAAAATCGAATGCTCGGCCTGCGGCGCCGAACTCGGCCGCATCGAGGATCTCGCGGCCCCGGCCTCGAGCGCCTTTACCTCGAAGGACTGAGGCCAACCGCAGCGTATCCGTCGTTCGTCTCCCGTTTCTCCCGCTGCCAGGGAAAGAGCACATTCCCTCTCTTGATTATTTTCCTATTCCGTGCATACTGCGCCCATCCCTGTCCGCCGAGGATGCATCCGGAGCGGTCTTGATGTGTGGATGGGGAGCGGCGGCGCGCGCCGCGCGGAGGCACCGGTCCGCGCGTCCCGAGTGCGCCCTTGCGAGGCGGGACGCGTCAGCGGCTCGTCGCGGCCCGGCCCGGCAGCACGACCGGGGGCGATCACGATCGCAGGCCAGGTTGACGGCTAATAAGCGGCCCCAAGCCGCCCAAGACGGCAGCCAGGACCCACAGCGGGGCAAGGCGTAGAAACCGCCGCGTCGGGGCGAAGGCCGCCGGCACAACAAAACAATAGATCCCGGCGACCTTCGTCCCGGCCCTCGACCAAGCATGACCCGGCCGCAAGGCGCGGGAACGCGGACGCGCGCCGGCGCAACACCTCCCGAGATTTCGCTTTCGCGCCTTCAAATCGGCCGATTCCGACGATCCTCTGCCTGCTCGAACATCGGGGCCGACGCCATGACACTTGCCTTCAACGCCGCTGCGCCCGCGCCTGCGCGCCGCTGGGCCATCGCCGCCGCCATCGCCGTGGCGGCCGGGCTCGGCGCGCCCGCGCTCTGGCTGACGACAGGCCGGGCGGCTGCGCCGACGCCCAAGGTTGTCGCGCGGCTGGACGCAGGCCCCGTCGCCAAGCGCGACCTCGCCTTCTATCCGCAGGATCGCGCCGCCGACGACAGCATCCGGAACTTCCGGCCCGGCAAAGCCTGGGCGATGGAAGCCCCCGCCTTCGAACCGGCCGTCGCCGCGCTGATCGGCGAGAAGCCCACGCTGCCGGCC
>CAMFKC010000446.1 GCA_945956975.1 uncultured Methylocystaceae bacterium
GCGCAACGGCAACGAGCGGCTGGGCGCAGGGTTACCCGGCGGGGCCGCTACTTGCGGCCGACGAAGCGCGGGTCGGCGTCGACCAGCCAGGACATCCAGCGGGCGACCTCCATGAAGCGCCGGCCCTGCGCGGTCAGCGTCCAGCCGCCGCCGTCGGCCGGCGCGAGATTGCCGGAGATCTGCTGCTCCTTCACGCGCCGGTCCATCTGGGCCCAGTCGACGACATAGGTCTTCACGAAACGGTCCTTCACATCCTCCACGGTCAGCGGCTTTCCGGCGCTTTCGAACTGCGAGAGCATGAAGACGGAGATGGAGCGGTCGACGGTGACCGGGCCGAGGACGAAGACGGAACTGAGAACGCACGCCGCCACGATCGCGCCACCGAGGGCATCGTCGGCCCGCAGGGGCAGGGCGCGGGCGAGCTTCGGCAGGAGCCAGAGGGAGAGCGCCAGCAAAACAATGGCCGTGGCCGCCAGCGCGACGAGGCCGCGGTAGAAGAGCACGCCCGGCCCGAGCAGCGTATTGGCGCGCATCAGCAGCGCGAAGACCACGCCGCCTGCGAGCGTCGCCAGCCCGTAGTAGACGAGCAGGGCGGCAATGCGCCCGGCTGTCGGTCTGTCGCTTGCGTCGGTCATGGGTGGCGTCCGGTTGGCGCCCCTGTCTAGCGCGGCGCCTTCCGATTCGTCCCGGGCTTCCGATTTTCCTTGGCGTTGCGCCCGCGATCGGCTATGAGAGCCACGTGGCGCGCGACCTCCGGTCCCGCGCCGCGATTGTTTTGCGGCGTCGAAACCGATGTTTCCGGCATCTCCGGAAGTCTCGGAAATCGCTCCGGAAACCCGTACGAGACGCTTATGGCCAATCCGTTTCAGTTTTTGCAGGATGTGCGCTCCGAAGGCGCGAAGATCACCTGGCCGTCGCGCCGCGAGACCCTGATCACGACGGGGCTCGTGCTGGCGATGGTGGTGGTCGCCTCCCTGTTCTTCGTGACCGTCGACCAGACGCTGCGCCTGATCGTCGGCTTCCTGCTCAGCCTCGGCCGCTGACCGGCCCAACGAGACCGCACATGACCACCCGCTGGTACATCGTCCACGCCTATTCCAACTTCGAGAAGAAGGTCGCCGAATCGATCCGCGAGCAGGCCGCCCAGCGCGGGCTGGCCGAGAAGTTCGAGGAAGTGCTCGTGCCGACCGAGCAGGTGATCGAGGTCCGGCGCGGCCGCAAGATCAATTCCGAGCGCAAGTTCTTCCCCGGCTACGTGCTGGTGAAGTGCGACCTGACGGACCAGGTCTACCACCTCATCAAGAACACGCCGAAGGTCACGGGCTTCCTGGGCGCCGACAACAAGCCCATGCCGATCTCCGAGGCCGAGGCCGACCGGATCAAGGGCCAGGTGGCCGAGGGCGTCGAGCGTCCGAAGGCGTCGATCTCCTTCGAGATCGGCGAGACGGTGCGCGTCGCCGATGGTCCCTTCGCCTCGTTCAACGGCAAGGTCGAGGAAGTCGACGAGGGCCGCTCGCGCCTCAAGGTCGCGGTGTCGATCTTCGGCCGCGAGACGCCGGTCGAACTGGAATTCGCGCAGGTCGAGAAGGTCTGACCTTCTCGCCTCAGCCGATGAAAGACCGAATGGCGGCCCCCACGGCCGCCATTTGCTTTTCAGACAGTTGTCCCGCTTTCCTGACGATCCGCGAGGGTTCGAGGCAGGCGATCTTGAGCGGGCGAACGAGCGAAGGCGCGCCGAGGCCAGCGAGCGCGAGATCTTCAATCGCGAGGTCCTGCGGCAATGCGCGATGCGTGGCGCTGGTGATCATCACCACCCAGATGAAGCCTTGCCGCTGGACGGCGTCGGCGGAGACGACAAGCGCCGGACGGCGTTTTTCGGCAAACCTGTCCGAGTAGGGGAAAGGAACGACGACGACGTCGCCCGCGGCGAATTCAGAGGTCGCCATAGGCCTTGTCGTCGTCCTGGCTCGACCATTCCGAGAAGGTCGCGAAGGGATCGTCCTCGGCCTGACTGTCATCCTTCTCGATCCGAACGCCCTGGTCGTCGATGACGTAGCGAAGCCGGTCGCCCGGCTGAATGCGCAGCCTTTCGCGAACGGCTTGCGGCAGCACGGTCTGGCTTTTCACCGAGATTTTCGAATAGACGGCCTTGGCGCGAGGCTGCACGAATTGTTCCTTCCAACTTACGTCTTACCATCTTACGCCCCGATGGTCCCGGCCGGCAAGGCTGGCGCAGCCAAAACCCGTCTTTTGAATTGCCTTTTGCGCCGCGTTCCGTATAAGCGCGCCAGCCGTCGGTTTTCACCGGCGGCGATTTCGTTCGCGCTCGCGCGAGCGAAACCCACCGTGGGAGACATGCCCGGGCGCCATCCGGGAGGCCATGTCCGACCACGAACTGCAACCGATGGCGGGCTCCGTTCCTGAGAACGCGGCCTGTCGTCATTCGTTGGAGAAACAACGATGGCGAAAAAAATCGCCGGCTATATCAAGCTGCAGGTGCCCGCGGGCGCCGCCAACCCGTCGCCGCCGATCGGTCCGGCGCTCGGCCAGCGCGGCCTCAACATCATGGAGTTCTGCAAGGCCTTCAATGCGAAGACCCAGCAGATCGAGAAGGGCACGCCCATCCCCGTGATCATCACGGCCTACCAGGACCGCTCCTTCACCTTCGACATGAAGCAGCCGCCGGTTTCCTTCTTCCTCAAGAAGGCGGCGGGCCTGAAGATCGGCAAGAAGCCGGCCTCCGGCTCCAAGACCCCCGGCCGCAACGTGGTCGGCAAGGTCACCAAGGCGCAGGTCCGCGAGATCGCCGAAAAGAAGATCGTCGATCTGAATTGCGCGTCGATCGAATCGGCGATGTCGATGATCGAAGGTTCCGCCCGCGCTATGGGCCTGCAGGTGGTGGAGTAAGCCGATGTCGCATGGAAAGCGTCTCATCAAGGCCCGCGAGGGCGTCGAGCGTACCAAGCTCTATCCGATCGATCAGGCCGTGAAGCTCGTGCGCGAGCGCGCCAAGGCCAAGTTCGACGAGACTGTCGAAATCGCCATGAACCTCGGCGTCGACCCCAAGCATGCGGACCAGATGGTGCGCGGCGTGGTCAACCTGCCGAACGGCACCGGCCGCACGCTCAAGGTGGCCGTGTTCGCGCGCGGCGCGAAGGCTGACGAAGCCAAGGCCGCCGGCGCCGACAATTTCGGCGCGGACGAACAGGTCAACCATGTGATGGGCGGCAAGAAAGAGTTAGATCGCGGCATAGCCACCCCGGACATGATGGGCCACGTCGGC
>CAMFKC010000447.1 GCA_945956975.1 uncultured Methylocystaceae bacterium
CGCCTGGTGCGCGAAGCCGTAGAAGAGCCAGGCGAGGTAGGCGAGCGGACCGCGCGTTCCCGGCGGCATTTCGGCGAGTCGCACCAGCGAATTCGCCTCCACGTGTGTGAACAGCACGGCGAGCGCGGCGATCCATCGCGCAACGTCGATGAACTTCGAGACCTGCGGGGACAAGGATTGCGGCGACGCCTGCTGCGACATCGGGAAGTGGCCTCCGCCGGCCATGAAGCCGGAAGAGGAAACTATCAGCGCAGGCGCCGAAACGCCCGGTAAACCAGGCGGCACGGTCAATCGCGCTGGTTAAGGATTCCTTTCAGAGGTCGAACACGAGACATGTCGTGCTTGCCGTGGCGACGATCTTCCCGGTGCTGTCGAAAGCCTTCGCCTCGGCCACTGCGGAACGGCGTCCGACGTGCACCGCCCTGCCCTCGGCGGATATGGCGCCCGTCTCGACGGTCACGGCGCGCAAAAAATTCACCTTGATCTCGAGCGAGGTATAGGCGCGGCCCTTCGGCAGCGTGGTGTGCACGGCGCAGCCCATCACGGAATCGAGCAGCGTCGCGATAGCGCCGCCGTGCACCGTGCCGATGGGATTGTAGAGCCACTCGCCGGCTTCGAGCTTCATGACGACGCGGCCCTCGTCGACCTCCTCCAGCGTCTGGCCGATGAGTTTCATGATCGGCGGCGGCGGCCCATCTCCAGCCATCAGCTTGCGAAACACGTCGATGCCGGCGTGCTCACGGATGTAGGCGGCGAGCTCCTTAGGATCTTCCCATTGGACGGTGCGGGTGCGGGTGGGATCGGGCATGACGTTCCTCAACGAGACTTCCTGGATTTCCACGGCCTCGTGCCGAGGAGGCGCAAAGCGCCGTCTCGAAGCATGGCGTCAGCGGCCATCCTTCGAGACGCGCGGCTTGCGCCGCGCTCCTCAGAATGAGGATTGCTGAACTACGCCGCTACCGGCGCAGGCTGCGCGCCGCCGCTCTTGCGGCCGATCAGCAGGCTAAAGACGGCCGCCAGCAAGCAGGCCGCGCCCGCGACCCAGAACGCGGGCGCATAGGTCAGCAGATAGGTCTTGGACATGCCGCCGCCCATGGCCGCCACCGCCGCGCCGATCTGGTGCGAAGCAAAGATCCAGCCGAAGACGAGGCCCGCCTTCTCGCGCCCGAAGACCGAGCCCGTGAGCTTCACGGTCGGCGGCACCGTGGCGATCCAGTCGAGGCCATAGAAGATCGCGAAGATCGACAGGCCGTAGATCGTGAATGTCGAGAACGGCAGCCAGATCAGCGAGAGGCCGCGCAAGCCGTAATACCAGAACAGCAGCTTGCGCGCGTCGACCCGATCCGACAGGGCGCCGGAGGCGATCGTGCCGACGAAATCGAATATGCCCATCATCGCCAGAACGGAGGCGGCGGCTGTCGCCTGCAAGCCGTAGTCGACGCAGAGCGGAATGAAATGCGTCTGCACCAAACCGTTGGTCGACAGGCCGCAGATGAAGAACGAGCCGGCCAGAAGCCAGAAGGCCGGCACGCGCGCGGCTTCACCCAGCGTGCGGAAGGCGCGCATGACGAAATTGCCGACAGGCGGCGCGGGCGCGGGCTGCGCCGGGGCGTCTGCATTTTCGCCATAGGCGCGCAGGCCGACGTCGGCGGGGCGCTCGGCGAGAAAGGTGAGCACGGCGAGCGCGGCGAGACCGATGGCGACGAGCGAAGGCACAAGCGCCAGGCGCCAGCCGTAGTTCTCGATCAGAACCGTCGCGACAGGCAGGAAGACGAGCTGGCCGGTCGCCGTCGCCGCCGTGAGAATCCCGACGACCAGGCCGCGCTTCTGCGAAAACCAGCGCGTCGAGATGATGGCCGCCAGCACGAGCGCCGTCAGGCCAGTGCCGAAGCCGATCATCAGGCCCCAGAACAGAAAGAGCTGCCAAAGGCTGTTCATGAACAGCGAACCGGCCAGGCCGGCGAAGACCAGCGCTTGCGCGAAGAACATGATGTTGCGCGCGCCGTACTTTTCGATCAGCGCGGCCGAGAACGGCCCCATCAGCCCGAACAGTGCGAAACGCACCGCCATCGCAGTGGAAATCTGCGCCGTATCCCAGCCGAATTCCTTGGACAGCGGCAGGATGAATGCGCCGGGAAGGCCGACCGCGCCGGCCATGACCAGTGCGGAGAAGAAGGTGGTCGCGATAACGATCCAGCCGTAGTGCACGCCGCGGCGGGAGAGCGCGGCGGCGATGGAATTGGCGAGCATGGGCTTGTCCGTTCGGTCTTGCCCCGCGGAGCTTGCGGGATTATGATGATGTTCGTCATCGTTATTTGATGATGCTCATCATCGTTGTGTCAAGTCCAGATCGGCAGCAGCCGGTCACGAAGCGGAGAGCGGATGCGGCTGAGCAAGGAAAAAGCGGCGGAAAACCGGGCGAAGGTGATCGACGCCGCGCTCGGCCTGTTCCAGCGCCGCGGCTTTTCGGGCGTCGGCGTCGCAGAACTGATGGGCGCGGCGGGGCTGACGCACGGCGGCTTCTACAATCATTTCGAATCGAAGGCCGCGCTGGAGGCGGAGGCCTGCGGCCTCGCCTTCGAACGCGCGCTGGCCGCGATCGGCAAGGTCGCGGCGAAGCCGGCCGGCGCCCAGCGCCGCGAAGCGATGCGGCTTTACGTCGAACGCTATCTCTCTGCCCGCGCGCGCGATGCGGCGGGCGCGAGCTGCCCGATGGTTTCGTTCGGCACGGATGTCTCGCGCGAGAGCCGCGAGGTGCAGGCCAAATATGCGGAGGGCCTGCGCGGCTATCTCGATTTGATGGCGCAGGGTCTGGAATCCGATTCTGCGGCGGCGCGCGCGCTCATGGCCGAACTCGTCGGAGCGCTGTCGCTGGCGCGCAGCGTGGCGCGCGAGGATCGCGCCCTGTCGGACGGAATTCTGGAATCCGCCAAGGCGCGCATTCTGGCGCGCCTGTAACAGCTGTCATCCCGGCCGTGGCGAAGCGGAGATCCGGGATCCAGAAAGCCCCTATTCCCGCTGGGTCCCGGATCGACCCTTCGCGTCGTCCTGGATGGCATGCGGGCGCGTCCAACTCATTGCAAGCGACAACATCCCGAAGCATGATCGCGTCCATTCGCGCGAAAGCCGCGCAGCAATGGGGAAACACATGGTCAAGGCGATTCAGGTTCACCAGACGGGCGGCCCGGAAGTCCTCAAATACGAGGACGTGGAAATTCCCGCGCCCGGCAAGGGCGAGATCCAGATCCGGCAGCATGCG
>CAMFKC010000448.1 GCA_945956975.1 uncultured Methylocystaceae bacterium
GGCTTGCGCCCGCGATCGTCGCCGCCTGGCCGGGCGCCGAACGCGTGCTGCTGCGTCGCCCCGGCGAAGAGGTGCAGCGCGACGGCTGGCGCGCGATCGACGCGGAAGTCACCGACAGCGCCGCGATCGGCCGCATCGTCGCTGACCTCAAGCCCGATCTCGTGCTGCATCTGGCCGCTCAGGCCGCCATCGGCGCGACTGCGGAAATGGCGGAGGCCACCTGGCGCGTGAATTTCGGCGGCACGCTCGAACTCGCGCACGCCTGCCAGCGCGCCTGCCCCGACACGACCTTCTTCTTCGTCTCCTCGTCCGAAGTCTATGGCTGGAGCTTCCGCGACGGCGTCTGCGACGAGGACACGCCGCTGCGTCCGACCAACGCCTATGCGCGCGCGAAGGCCGCGGCGGAATCCATGCTGCCCGACGTGCTGCCGCAGGCCCGTCTCATTATCGCAAGGCCCTTCAATCACACGGGCCCAGGGCAGGACGTGCGCTTCGTCCTGCCCTCGCTCGCCCAGCAGATCGCCGACGTCGAGGCAGGCCGCCGGCCGCCGCGTCTCGAACTCGGAAACCTCGAAGCCAGCCGCGATTTCCTCGACGTGCGCGATGTCTGCGCCGCCTACATCGCAATGCTGAACACGCCCGCCGCGACAGCCGAGCGGAGCGTCTACAATGTCGCGTCCGGTGGATCGTGGCGCATCGCCGATCTCGTGGAAAAGTTCCGCGCCCATGCGCGCGTTCCCTTCGAGGTCGCGATCGATCCCAAGCGCCTGCGCGCCAGCGACGTGCCGGTGGCTGCGGGCTCCGCTGCGCGGCTCGAACAGGCGACCGGCTGGAAGCCGACGATCGGCGTCGACGCCATTGTCGAGGCGCTGCTCGCGCATTGGCGCGCTGCCGGCGGGGCTTGAGACGCGCGATGAGCGACGATCCGAACGGACCCGACAGGAACGCAGCCGATCGTCTTCGCATTCTCGAATTTCAGGTCGACCAGCTTCGACGCGAACTCGAACGGCTCGAACGACGTCACGCCGAGGCGATCTACAGCGTAGCCTGGCATTTCGCGGCGCCGGTGCGTGCGATCGAGCGCGCGATCCGCAAGCTCGTCGCAAAGCCGACAGCGTCAGGCTCGCCCGTGCAGGTCGAGGCTCCGCCAGTTCCCGCCGCGACCGCGCCCGCGCCGGCAAGGCGTCTTCTCATCGATGTGACCGCCATCGTCGCACACGACGACCGGACCGGCATCCAGCGCGTCGTGCGGCAGGTGATGCGCGCGCTCTATGCCGAGACTGGTCTGGGCGTGAAGCCGATCGCCGTGCGGCTGCACGAAGGCGCGCTCTGGACGTGCGAGTCCTACGTCGCCGCCGAAACAGGCCGCGCGAAGACAAGCGACGACGCGAAGCTCGCGATAGAGACGGGCGACCGACTGCTGATGCTCGACAACAGCTGGAAGGATTTCGCAGCCTTCGGGCCTGTCTTCGCGCAAGTGCGTCAGAAGGGCGGCGCAATTGTCTCCTGCATCTACGATCTGATCCCGCAGCTCTACAAGGGCGCATCCGTCGGCGACGTCCCGCAGGTGCATCTCGCCTGGCTGAGGGCGGCGCTGCTCGAGAGCGACGCGATCATCGCGATCTCGCGCACGGTCGCGGAAGAACTGTGCGCCTTCGTGGACGAACGGCGCCTGCCGCATCGCGCAAATCTCAGGGTCGGCTGGTTCCACTGCGGCTCGGATATAGCGCCAGCCGGCGCGGGCGACGCGAGCGCAGCTGTCCGCAATGCTTTCGCGGGGCCCACGCCAACCTTCCTGCTCGTCGGCACGCTCGAGCCGCGCAAGGGACACCAGGTCGCGCTCGCGGCCTTCGACGAAGTCTGGCGCGGGGGAACTCAGGCTCGTCTCGTCTTCGTCGGGCGGCGCGGCTGGCATGTCGACGCGGTGATCGACGACATCGCCGCGCATCCCGAATTCGGCCGCCGGCTGTTCTGGTTCGAGCAGGCCAATGATGCCGACCTCGCATGGTCTTACGATCATTGTGCGGCCGCGCTGGCGCCGTCCTATGCCGAGGGCTTCGGTCTTCCCATCGCGGAAGCCGCCTGGCGCAACAAGCCCGCGCTGTGCAGCGACATTCCGGTCTTCCGTGAGATCGGCGGCGAGGGCGCCTTGTATTTCCGCGTCAACGACGCCCATGCGCTCGCCACGCTTGTGGGCGATTTCCTCGCCGGCCGCGCGATCGCCGATCCCACGCGGGTAACGCGGCCGACCTGGCGCGAGGCGGCCCTGCGCATTGTCCACGTCATCCTGCGCGACGAATGGATGCG
Organism: uncultured Methylocystaceae bacterium; assembly: GCA_945956975.1. GTDB lineage: Bacteria > Pseudomonadota > Alphaproteobacteria > Rhizobiales > Beijerinckiaceae > JAJXWB01. The sequence goes on from CAMFKC010000448.1 coordinate 2,308, forward strand.
CGCGCTGCCGTGATGACAAGGCGCGGCCTTTCGCCCATTCTCGCATGACGGGAGGCGACTTGCGCGCGACAGAAGCGATCGACACAGGCCTGGGGGACGCCCTTGCGCGCCATGGGCTCGGTTTCGCGCGCGTGGCCGCTGACGGAACCCTCCTCGCACGCGCCGGCGCCGCGCTCGACTGGCTGCCGGAGGCCGGCGGCGATTGCCTCGCGACGCCGTTGCTGTTCGGCATGGGCGACGAACTTGCCGCGCTGCGCGCGGGCGCGCGCGACATCGTCGCCCTGCCTTCGGTCGGCCTCGACAGCGGCGAGAAGATCGGCGTCACCATTTCGTGGGACGAGGCGCAGGAAGTTTTCTCCATCGCCGCCGCGCGGGCCTTCGGCGCGAGCGAAACGGAGACGATGCTGGTGCGCGAGCGCCGCGAGCGGCGGCTTGCGGACGAACAGGCCGAAGCGGCCAGGCGTCGCGCCAACATCAGCGACGCGCTCTACCGCGACATCGTAGAATCCTCCGCCGATCTGGTGCTGCGCATCGCGGCAGACGGCACGATCGCCTTCGCCAACAATCATGCGCTCGCCTTCCGCGGCCTGGGCCTCCCGTCCATGGTCGGCCTGCGGTTGGAACAGGCGTTTGCGCCGGCCGACGGCGCCGGTTGGGGCGCGCTTGCACAGCTGGCGCACGAAGATTCCTTCGAACAGAAATTGTGCGCCGCCGACGGACGCGCAGCCTGGATTCTCTGGCGCGTCACATGGCTCGGCCACGCGGAGGGGCCGCCGGAATTCCAGGCTGTGGGGCGCGACATCACGCGCCTGCGCCTTTTGCAGGCCGAGGTCGAACGTGCGCAGGCCGCCGCGCGCCAGGCGCTTCTCATGCGCGAGAGGCTCACCATCGCGCACGACTTGCACGACACCATCGTCCACGCGCTGGTCGCCGTGGTCGCTCAATTGCGCCT
>CAMFKC010000449.1 GCA_945956975.1 uncultured Methylocystaceae bacterium
GGGCATGCGCATCGCCAATTCGCGCGAAGAGGTGAAGGAAGGCTTCGAGCGCTCGAAGTCGGAGGCGAAGTCCTCGTTCGGCGACGACCGCATGTTCGTCGAGAAGTTCATCGTCAATCCGCGCCACATCGAAATCCAGGTGCTCGGCGACAAGCACGGCAACGTGATCTACCTCGGCGAGCGCGAATGCTCGATCCAGCGCCGCAACCAGAAGGTCATCGAGGAGGCCCCGTCGCCGCTGCTCGATGAAGAGACCCGCCGCAAGATGGGCGAGCAGGCCGTCGCGCTGGCCAAGGCCGTCGATTACGATTCCGCCGGCACGGTGGAATTCGTCGCGGGACAGGACAAGAGTTTCTTTTTCCTCGAGATGAACACCCGCCTGCAGGTCGAGCATCCCGTCACCGAGCTGATCACGGGCGTCGATCTCGTCGAGCAGATGATCCGCGTGGCGGCCGGCGAGCCGCTGTCGATCAAGCAGAGCGACGTGAAGCTGAAGGGTTGGGCGGTCGAGAGCCGCATCTATGCGGAAGACCCGACCCGCAACTTCCTGCCGTCCACCGGTCGCCTCGTGAAGTATCGCCCGCCAGAAGAGGGCCACGAGGATGGCGTGACCGTCCGCAACGACACCGGCGTCTACGAGGGCGGCGAAATCTCGATCTACTACGATCCGATGATCGCCAAGCTGGTGACGCACGCGGGCGACCGCCTGACCGCGATCGACGCGCAGGCGCGCGCGCTCGACGCCTTCTACATCGACGGCATCCGCCACAACATTCCCTTCCTGTCCTCGCTGATGCAGCACGACCGCTGGCGCACGGGCGCGCTGTCGACAGGCTTCATCGCCGAAGAATATCCGGAGGGTTTTTCGCCCCTCGTCGCCTCAGGCGACACGGCGCATGTCATGGCGTCGGTCGCAGCCGCGATCGACCATGTCGCCAACGAGCGCAAGCGCCAGATTTCCGGACAGATGCGCACCCAGCGTCCCGTCGAGTTTTCGCGCGAGCGCACCGTCGTGCTCGGCAAGGACACGTTCGACGTCTCCGTCGATTCCGGCGATGAGGCGATTCTCGTGCGTTTCGAAGATGGCGCGGCGCGCCGTCTGATGTCCGATTGGGTCCCCGGCGAACCGGTGTGGAACGGCATGGTCGACGACGAACTCGTCGCCGTGCAGGTGCGGCCGATCCTGAACGGCTACGCCATCGCCCATCGCGGCGTGTCGGTCGACGCCTGGGTTTACACGCGCGCCGAGGCGAAGTTTGCCGCGCTGATGCCGGAGAAGAAGGTCGCAGACACGTCGAAGTCGCTGCTGTGCCCGATGCCGGGCCTCGTCAAGGCGATCTACGTGTCGGAGGGGCAGGAAATCAAAGCGGGCGAGCCGCTTTGCATGGTCGAGGCCATGAAGATGGAAAACGTGCTGCGCGCCGAGCGCGACACGACGGTGCAGAAGATCAACGCAAAGGAAGGCGATTCGCTCGCCGTCGACGCCGTCATCATGGAATTCGCCTGAGCGAGGGCTTCGCGCCACGTCCGGCGCACCAGCGACCTTTGGCTGGCTGAAGAAAAATATCGTCAAAGATCGCGGGGAACGGTTCACCACCGTGTCCCCCGCCTGGCTGCGTCTCACCACGGCCTGATGTAGGCGACGACCGCGAAGGCGACCACGACCAAGGCCACGCCGCCGAGTAGCACGAACAGGACCGGCGTGCCCCAGCGTCCCTGCTTGGCCTGAACCTCTGTTTCGACGATCGGTCGTTCCATCTGCGCCTCCGTTTCGACGTCAACGCCGAAGCGAAGCCTTGGTTCAGTCGAGCGCCAATTCCCCAAACGGCCATGCGATAGTCTGGTCCAAGGAGAATTTCGGGCATGCCATTCTACTTTGCCTATGGCTCGAACATGGACGAAGCCGCCATGCGCGCGCGATGTCCGAAGTCGAAACCGATCGGGCGCGGCAGGCTCGCCCGCCATCGCTTCGCGCTGATGGCGGACGGCTATGCGACCGTCGTGCGCGACCCCGCGAGCGAAGCGCATGGCGTGCTCTACGATCTCGCCCTGTCCGACATGCCCGCGCTCGACCGCTACGAGGAGGTCTCGCGCGGGGTCTATTCCAAGGCGATGCAGCCGGTGCTGCGCCCGGATGGGCGGCCGGTGCGGGCGCTCGTCTATATCGGCGCGGCGCCGCCCGCGGCTGGCCAAGCCAAAAAGCCGGACTACATGAAGGGCGTGATCGCGGCGGCGCGCAGCGCCGGGTTGCCCGCGGCCTATGTCGATTTTCTCTCGAGCCTGCTATCAGGAGGCGCCGTTGCTGCGCCGCAGCGACGCGCGATCAAGTGGACGCCGCCCGCGTCTTGAGAATTCGGAGTTCGCGTTGACCGCCACAAGCCATCTATCTGCGCCGCTGGTGCTGCACGATGTCGCGAGCCTGCGGGCGCAGGTGCGCGCCTGGCGGGCGGCGGGCGACCGAATCGCGCTGGTGCCGACGATGGGCGCGCTGCATGCGGGCCATGTGTCGCTGGTGGAAGAGGGGTTCCGCCGCGCCGACCGGGTGATTGCGACCGTCTTCGTCAATCCCACGCAATTCGCGCCCACGGAGGATTTTTCCAAATATCCGCGCACGCTGCCGTCCGATGTCGAGAAGCTCGGCAAGGTGGGCTGCGACGCCTGTTTCGCGCCTGACGTCTCCGAAATGTATCCGGAGGGCTTCGCCACCACGGTGACGCTGGAAGGCCCCGCCAAGGTCGATCTGGAGGATCGTTTCCGTCCCACGCACTTTTCGGGCGTAGCGACCGTCGTTTCCAAGCTGTTGAACCAGGCGCAGGCCGATTGCGCCATCTTCGGCGAGAAGGACTACCAGCAGCTTTGCGTCATCACGCGCATGGCGCGCGACCTCGACATTCCCACCGAGATCGTCGGCGCGCCGACGGTGCGCGAGGCTGACGGTCTCGCGATGTCTTCGCGCAACGTCTACCTGTCGGCCGAGGACCGCGCCCGCGCGCCGGCCATGTTCCGCGCCCTGAACCACGCTGCGGCGAAGATCCGCGAGGGCGAGGTGATCGGCCACGAGATGACGGAAGCCCGCGAGATGCTGGTCGAGGCGGGCTTCATGGTGGATTACATCGAGGCGCGGCATGCGCAGACGCTGGAGCGCATCGCCCGGCGCATCGAGGGGCCGATCCGGCTGCTGGCGGCGGCCAAGCTCGGCCAGACCCTGTCTCTTATACACATCTGACGCTGCCGACGATATGCAGTGTGGAGGT
>CAMFKC010000450.1 GCA_945956975.1 uncultured Methylocystaceae bacterium
CAAGATCGCCGCGCGCCTGTACGCCGCCGAACGCGCCGTCCATCGCCTTGAGCGCAACGCCCTTCGCATCGAGGGCGATCTTCGCATGCCCGCGCAAAGGAATTTTTGTCGCGAGATCGGGCGCGCCGAAGGCGAACAATTGCGCAAGCGGCGCCACATCGGCGCTGTCTGCGGCAAGATCGCCGGACGCCGACGCGCCATTGAACGCAAGGCGCGCCTCGCCATCGAAACGCATTGCGAGACCAGCGAGATTGGCTGCGGCGCGCGCCTTCAAAGGGCCGCCGATCGGACCTTCGCCGTCCGCTTCGAGTTGCGCGGCGCCGAGGCCCCTCAGGGGAATCACGGCAAAGCCCGCTTGTCGCAACAGCGTGGCGGCCTCCTTTGCCTGTGCGCTAAACCGCGCGCGCACGCGGCCTGAGCCGGACGGGGAAACCTGCGCGCCATAACGGACGCCGCCAGCTTCGCCTGCAAGATTGGCTTGCGTGAAGGCGCCTTTCGCATCCATCGCGAGCCCGAACGTCAGATGCGCCGGAGACAGCGCGGATGCGCGTGTTGCGAGCGCTTCGCTCGCCGGCCCCGGCGCAATGCGGCGCGCAAGCGATGCAAGGTCCGCGAGGCGGTCGGCGTCGAGCCGGAAATCGAACCCGCCGCCCTGCGCGTTCAAGCGGCCGGAGCCCGACAGACTGGCGCCGCCGAGATCGGCGATCGAAAGATCGTCGAGGCGCGTGACGCCCGCGCTGCGCGACAGCGCGAATTTCAACCGGCCGGTTTCCGCAGGCGCCTCGCCAAGCCGCGCGACGCGCAGCGCTTGCGCATCGAGCGCGAGCGCGAGGTCGTCATCGGATGCAACGGAAGCGAGCGCGCGGAAATCCGGCAGGCTGTCGATGTCGATGACGCTGGCGACGAGCCGCGCGTCCAGCCGGCTGCGGCCTTCCGCATTCGTGGCGCGCCAGTCGATCTTCCCGGACAATTGCGAACGGTCGAGATCGATCCGCCGGGCGTCGAACGTTACGCCCTGGGCGTCCGTCTTTACGCCGCCGTCATAGGCGATGCGCCCGAAGCCCCCCGCCGCAATCCAGCGCGCGATCTGCGGCGCGGCAGGCGCGATGTAGTTCGAAAGCTTTGCGGGGTCCCGAGTATCGACCTGGAGCGCGCCCGCGAGCGACTGCGTGGCTGCATCTATCTCGCCGTCATAGGTCAGGCGCGTGCGGCCGGGCAGACCGGCCTCGATCGTATACCGCGAGGCGGCGTCGCTCACGCGCACAGCATGCGCGATCACATTGGTCAGGGCGTCGCCGCCGAGCGTGACGCTGTCCGCAGCGAGCAGGATGTCGGAAGAGACGAACGGCAAGGCCCCGCTGAAATCGGCAAGCGGATAGCGCGCGCGAAATCTGTCGAGGTCGAGACTCGTCGCCTCGAGTTTCGCACGCGCCTCGCCTTCGCGCGGAAGATCGGCGTTGCCCGAGAAAGTCAGCGCATGATCTTCATCGCCGATGCGCGCGTCGATCTTCTCGGCATGCAGCGCATTTCCATCCGCCCGAAATGCGAAGCTCGCGCGCGCCGGCGCGCCGCCGGTCGAACCCGTGGCGAGCGCCTGCCCCGCGAAGTTCGGCGCGCCGGATGCAAGGGAAAGGTCGCCGGTCGCCTCGACATGCGCCGCTGTCGCGCGATCGTCGAGCGTGATCTTGCCGCGCATCTTTCCCTGCGCCAGCGCGCCGGTCGAAAAGGAAAACCCGACCTGCCGTCCGCCGCGCGACACCCCTTGCCCGCGAAACGGGCCGGCCAATGAATCGGCGGAGGCGTTCATGTCGACATGGTCGAGCAGGATCGGCGCCGGCCCGCCCAGGCGCAGCGACGCGTCTTTCAGATCGAAGCGCACGACGGCGATGCGCGCCTCCGGCGCCGCGGCGAGATCGACCTGCGCAGGATCGATCGTCACGTCGGCGCGATCGAGCGCGATCTCGGTGAATTCGAGCGCGCCGCGCAACAGCGCGGGAACCGCCAGCTCCAGCCGCGTCTCGCGCGCGCGCAGCGACAGGCCCGGCCGTTCCGCTACCAGGGCGCCGGCCGTCAGTTGTGGGGCCGGCAGGAGCCGCAACCGCACCGGGCCTTCGAGCGAAACGGTCCCGCCGAAACCGCGGCCGAGCTTGTCCGCGATCGCCGCACGGTGCTGCGTCCAATCGACGAACGGCGGCACGGCGAGCGCCGCCGCGAGCGCGGCCACGATGCAAGCGGCAATGATCGTCAGGATTTCGCGCAAACGCCCTCTTCCGATTCCAGGCGCCATCCTACCCGAATTCGTGGCTCGCCGATGGCGTCAGGGATCGCGCGCCGACAGCGGCCGCGCGACGCTCTCCAGCGACCGGCGCTCGGCCGCCACGCCCCAGCGGTAGGCCGCCGCCGCCGCGCCGATCATGCAGGCCGCGCCGAACAGATAGCCCCCGAACAGGGCGAGCCGCGAACCCGTGCCTATGAGTGAACCGAATACGAAAGGCGCGGCCACGCCGCCCAGTGCGGTTCCGAATGCGTAGAACAAGGCGATCGCCAGCCCCCGGATCTCGACAGGGAACATTTCGCTGACTGTCAGATACGCTGAACTCGCGGCCGCCGACGCCACGAAAAATGCCGCCGACCAGACCAACGTCTGCTGATGCGCGTCGAGGCTGCCGCGCCAGAACAGATAGCCTGCAACCGCCAGCGCGACGCCCGAGACAGCATAGGTCGCGACGATCATCGGCCGCCGCCCGAGAGTGTCGAACAGCGGCCCGAGCAACAGCGGGCCAAGCACGTTGCCGAGCGCGAAAGGGATGAGATGCCAGCCGACCTGATCGGCCGGCACGGCGTAGAAGCGCGTGAGGATGAGCGCATAGGTGAAGAAGATGGCGTTGTAAAAGAACGCCTGTGCGCCCATCAGCGCCAGGCCGACGAAGGCGCGCGTGCGATGGGTGTGCACAATCGCGTGAAAAACTTCCGCCAGCGGCGTGTGCGTGCGCGCCGCGAAGCCGAATTTCGGCGCGTTCGCGACGTCGGCAAGGCCATGGCCTTGCGCGCGCATGTCGTCCTCGATCTTCTCCACGATGGCTTCGGCTTCCGCCGGGCGACCGTGGATCGCCAGCCAGCGCGGGCTTTCGGGCAGGAAGGCGCGCAAGAAGAGGATTCCAAGCCCGAGCGCTGCGCCGATGAAGAAGGCGATCCGCCAGCCGACATCGGGGGCGAAGACGGTGGGATCCAGCAGAACGATCGACGCC
>CAMFKC010000451.1 GCA_945956975.1 uncultured Methylocystaceae bacterium
CCGCTATGCCGACCAGCTCGATCCCGAGCAGTTCATGTATTCCATGCTGACGCGCTCGCAGCGCATCAGCCACGAGAATTTGCGCTTGCGCGACCGGAACTGGCTCGAAGGCTTCGAGCATGATTTTGCAAAGAAGGCGAAGGCGGCCAACGATTCATTGCCGCCGGCGCTGACGCCCTTCACCGCGCGCGGCGTGACCCTCGCCAACCGCATCCTCGTCTCGCCCATGGCCATGTATTCGGCGGTCGACGGCCTGCCCGGCGACTTCCACCTGACGCATCTTGGCGCACGCGCGCTCGGCGGCGCCGCGCTGGTCTTTGCGGAAATGACCTGCGTCTCGCCCGACGCGCGCATCACGCCCGGCTGCCTCGGCCTGTGGAATGACGAACAGGCGGAAGGCTTCAGGCGCATCGTCGATTTCGTGCATGCGCAGACATCGGCCAAATTCGGCATCCAGCTCGGACACGCCGGCCGCAAGGGCGCGACGCGCGTGGCGTGGGAAGGCATCGACGAGCCGCTGGCCTCGGGCGGCTGGCCACTGATCTCCGCTTCTCCCCTGCCTTACCTGCCCCACAGCCAGACACCGAAGGAAATGGACCGCGCCGACATGGATCGCGTGCGCGACGATTTCGTCGCCGCGACCAGACGCGCGGCGGCGACCGGCGCCGACTGGCTTGAGCTGCATTGCGCGCACGGCTATCTGCTCTCGAGCTTCCTCTCGCCGCTGACCAACAGGCGCACCGACGAATACGGCGGGGATCATAGTGGTCGCGTGAAATTCCCGCTCGAAGTCTTCAAGGCGATGCGCGCCGTCTGGCCGGCCGACAGGCCGATGTCCGTGCGGCTCTCCTGCACCGACTGGAACGAAGGCGGCAACACGCCCGAGGACGCGGCGATCTTCGCGCAGATGTTCAAGGAGGCCGGCTGCGACGTCATCGACTGTTCGGCGGGACAGGTGACGAAGGACGAGGCGCCCGTCTACGGCCGCATGTTCCAGACCCCCTTCTCCGACAAGATCCGCAACGAAGTCGGGATCGCCACCATCGCCGTCGGCGCGATCTCGGAACTCGACCAGGCCAATTCCATCATTGCCGCAGGCCGCGCCGATCTGTGCGCGGTCGCGCGCCCGCACCTCGCCGATCCCGCCTGGCTGCTGCACGAGGCGGCCAAACTCGGCGTCGCCGATCTCGGCTGGCCCCGGCAATATCTCTCGGGCAAGATGCAGTTCGAGACGGGTTTGCAACGCGCCGCCACGAGCACGAAATAGGCCCGGAGCGAGATGACTACGAATGAATTCTCCGGCCGCCACGTGCTGGTCACGGGCGCGGGCTCCGGCATCGGCGCCGCGATCGCGCGCAGCTTTGCCGCAGCAGGCGCGCGCGTCTCGCTCGCGGGACGGCGCCGCGCGCCGCTGGAGGAACTTTCGCGTACGCTGCCCGAAGGCGCATCGCTCGTGCTCGCCGATTTCGACGTGACCAAAGCCGACGCCATCGCGGCTAGCCTGAATGCAGCGCGTGAAAAGTTTGGCGCAATAGAAATTCTCGTCAACAACGCCGGCGATGCGCCGAGCGCGCCCTTCGACAGGATCGACGAGGCCATGTGGGCGCACACGATCGGCGTCGATCTCACTGGCGTCTTTCTCGTCACGCAGGCCGTCCTGCCCGATCTCCGCAAGAAGGGCGCGGGCGCGCGCATCATCAACATCGCCTCGACGGCGGGCCTGAAGGGCTACGCCTATGTCGTCGCCTATTGCGCGGCCAAGCACGGCGTCATCGGCATGACGCGTGCGCTCGCGCTCGAACTCGCGCGCACGGGCGTCACCGTCAACGCCATCTGTCCGGGCTTCACCGACACGCCGCTGGTGCAGCGCTCCGTGGACGCCATCGTCGCCAAGACCGGCCGAACGGCGGACGAAGCACGCAAGGAACTGGCGAAGACAAATCCGCAGGGGCGCCTGATCCACCCGCAGGAAGTGGCGGACGCCACGCTCTGGCTCGCGTCGGCTTCCGCCCATTCCGTCACCGGCCAGGCGCTGCCCATCGCTGGCGGCGAAGTCATGGCCGGCTGATCACAAAACGAGGGAGGCTGCATGTCGGGTGAGACGATGAGACGGCACGCGACGCTCGGTCCGAGCGGCCACATCGATACATTCGCGCGCGACAATCTTCCGCCGCCGGATCTCTGGCCGGACTTCCTGCTCGACCGACCGGAGTTCCAATATCCCGACTGGATCAACGTCGGCGTCGAACTCAGCGACCGCCTCGTCGAGAAGGGCCTCGGCGATCATATCGCGCTGATCGGCAACGGCCGCGTGCGCACCTACAAGGAGCTCTCGGACTGGACGAACCGCCTCGCCCACGCGCTGGTCGAGGATTACGGCGTGAAGCCCGGCAACCGCGTTCTCGTGCGCTCCGGCAACAATCCGGCGATGGTCGCCGCCTGGCTCGCCGCCACCAAGGCCGGCGCCGTGGTCGTCAACACCATGCCCATGCTGCGCGCGGGCGAACTCACGCAGATCATCGACAAAGCGGAAATCTCGCTCGCGCTCTGCGACAGCAGGCTCGCCGAAGAACTGGAGACTGCAGCTTCCACCAGCAAGTTCCTCAAGCGCGTCGTGCATTTCGACGGCACCGCCAATCACGAGGCGGAACTCGACCGCGCCGCGCTCAACAAGCCCACGCGCTTCGAGGCCGTGAAGACCGGCCGCGACGATGTCGCGCTTTTGGCCTTCACCTCGGGCACGACAGGCCTACCCAAGGCCACCATGCATTTCCATCGCGACATCCTGATCATGGCCGATGGCTATGCGCGCGAAGTGCTGAAGATCGAACCGAAGGACGTGGTGGTCGGCTCGCCGCCGCTCGCCTTCACCTTCGGCCTCGGCGGCCTCGCGGTCTTCCCGCTACGTTTCGGCGCGACCGCGACGCTGATCGAGACCGCAACGCCGCCGAACCTCGTCAAATATATCGACGCCTATCGCGCCACCATCGTCTTCACGGCGCCGACTGCCTATCGCGTGCTGCTCGGCGCGCTGAAGGACGGCGCGGACTTTTCATCGCTCCGCCTCGCAGTGTCGGCCGGCGAGACTCTGCCCAAGCCCGTCTATGACGACTGGATCGAAAAGACGGGCGTCGAGATTCTCGATTCCATGGGCTCGACGGAGATGATCCACGTCTTCATCACGAGCCGCATCGGCCAGTCGCAAGGCGGCGTCACCGGCTGGCCGGTGACCGGCTACGAGG
>CAMFKC010000452.1 GCA_945956975.1 uncultured Methylocystaceae bacterium
GGCCCCGGCCGCGAAGCCGACCATCGACAGCGTGTAGGGCATGGAGGCCGCAGCGCGGCCGACGCCGAAATCGCCCTGCACCTTGGGCATGATGACCACGATGGACCACATGCCCGCCGCCAGAAGGGTGGCGGCGAGCAAAGAGACGCCCAGCCGCAGATTGGCGTAGGCGCCGTCGGGCGCAAAACGTTGGTCGGCTTCGGTGTGAACGTTCATCAGCGCAGCTGCTCAATTTTCAGGCTGCGCAATGTCCACGCTCGCCGGCCGCGCCGCAAGCGCCAGCGCCGCGCGTCTGCCATGCGATGCGACGGCGGAATTATCGCGTGCGCAGGATTGCTGCGCCCACCGCAGCGTCTCGGCGCCCCTGGATCGCCTTGCGGGCGAAGTCGGCGACGAGCCGCGGGGAGCCGCGCCACGACAACGAAAGGACGCCCGCGCTGAGTTCGCGCTCCACGGCGCCGAAGCTGCGCTTGTAGGCCTCGTCACCGATGGTGAAGTCCAGAATCCCGCCGCCCTCGTCGATCAGATGCGAAATGAGCCGGTCCATCGCGACGTTGCCCGGCGAGCAGCTCTTCCAGCGATCGTCGCCAATGGTGGACATGATCATGCAGAAGCGCGCGCCGCGGCCGAGGCCGAAGATCGTACCGACGATGTCCTCGCCCACGTAGAGCGTGAACAGGCGCGCGACCCTGTCTCCGTCGGACAGGGCGACCGCCTCGTAAAACGCGCGAAAAGGGGCGCGCTGCAAAATATTGTCACGGCCAAGCTCGGCAAAGCGCGCTGCGCGCTGTTCGCACAGCGCGTCGAATGCGCGGCGCCGCTCGTCCTGGGTGACGGCCTCGACGAACCGCACGGGTCCGCGTCCCGCGATACGGCGGTTCTTTCGGGCGAGTTCGCGGAGGAACGACTGATCGGCCAAGCCTGCATCAAATGCGGCTCGATCGGCTGGCAGCGCGACGTCCCATGCGGAAAAATTCATCCGGCGGCGCGCAACGTCGAGCAGCGGATTGCGAAGGCCGCCGACGAGCGGCGGCGTCTTCTCGAAGCGGAAGAGGTCCGCCGGGCGCAGCGCCTCCTGTACTTTCACCCACAAGGCGGAGCCGCGGCTGCGCAGTTCGCACATCTCAGGCGCAAACAGCGGCGCGTGATAGTCGCTGACGCCGAGATCGGCGAATTCGACGAGGGTCAGTCCGGAATCCCGGCGACGCGCTAGAGGCAAAAGCATGATCGGCTCGCCTGTGGCGCGGTCGCGAACCCTCACGAACAAGGGCCGCGCGCCGAATTGCGGCGCAACGATCTCGTACCAGGGCAAGAGCCATGCGCGGCTCTGAAATGGCGTGTAGCGGCCAACGGCTTCAAGCGCCGCCCAGTCGTCGCGGACGGTTGAAAGGTCGTCGCTCGCATCGACGTCGAACTCGACGTCGCGCCTGGGACCGAGGATCGCCATAGGTTACTCCGCCGCCGGGTCCCCGCCCGACGCCGCAACGGCGACGGCCAAGCCGGACCCGATCCCGAGGTTGGGACAACGCGATTAAGCTCGGGTGAACCGGAAGCCACAATCAATTCGTAAAATAACTATTAATTTTGAATTGAATTGCCCTTTGGAAACGGGGGCGATCAATTGAGCGTCAGTTAGCCGTCCAGAACCGGCCGGAGTTCGTGTCATGCAAGCGTCCTCTCAAGACCCTTCCGCCCTCCGCACCTTCGATGTCGCCGTCGTCGGCGGCGGCGCCGCGGGAACCGCGGCCGCCTGCGCGCTGGCCCGCAGCGGGATAAACGCCGCGCTGATCGACCTCCACGACATCTGCCCGCCAGATTTCAAGGCCGACAAGGTCGCCGGCGACCAGATCGGCCTGATGCGGCGGCTCGGCCTTTTCGACGCGCTCACGGAAGCGGCCGTGCGCTCCAATCACGTCATCAACATGCGGCGCGGCCGGGTGATCGACCGCGTCGAATCCTGCGAATACAACCTGCCTTACGAGGACCTGGTGAATGCGATGCGCCGGCATATGCCCGACGCGGTTACGCGCATTGTCGGCAAGGTGGCTCGCATCGAGGCCGGCGAAGACATTCAGCGCCTGGAGTTGTCGAACGGCGACCGGATCGAGGCGCGGCTGGTCATCCTCGCCACTGGCGGCGGCGAGGCGCTGCGCGCAAGCCTCGGCTTCAAGCGCAAGCTGTTGCACAAGGACCATTCGGTGAGCGTGGCTTTCGACCTGCGCCCGGTCGGCCGCGAAGCCTTCGACTTCGAGACGCTGACGGTCTACGGCGACGCGCCGCGCGACGGCATCGACTATCTCAGCCTGTTCCCCTTCCCCACGGGCACGCGCGCGAACCTGTTCCTCTATCGCGAAATCAAGGACCCGATCTTCGCCGCTTTTCGCAGCGATCCGAAGCAGACGCTGCTGGCGGCGATACCAGGCGTCGAAAAAGCGATCGGTCCGTTCGAGATCGTCAGCCGGGCGCTGTCGCGGCCAGTCGACCTCTATGAAATCGACGGCATCGAACGCCCGGGCGTCGTGCTGATCGGCGACGCCTATCGCACGAGTTGCCCTGCGGTCGGAGATGGCCTCAGCCGCGCCTTCACCGACGCCGAAAGGCTCGGCAGCGTGCATGTTCCCCAATGGCTCGCGACGCCCGGCATGGGCGCGGCGAAGATCGCGTCTTTCTACAGCGATCCGGAGAAGCTCGCCTGCGACGGCCGCGCCTCGCATGCTGCGAACTACCGGCGCAATTCCACGGTCGGGCGCGGCATGGGCTGGGAACTCCATCGCCGCCGCGTGATCCTGCAGCGGCGCATCCGCGCCGCCATCGGCAGCGCAATCGCGCCGCGCCGCGCCGCGGCAAGTTGAGAAGGACGGCAGCCATGACGAGCCACGCGATGCGAGCCCAACATGCCCTTCCGGGAAACCTGAGCGCGATCGCCCATCGCGCGACGATCGTCGCATTGCTTGCGCGCCGCGCCGTATGGATGACCGCGCTCGTCCGTGTTGCGCCGCAGGCGCCCGCGACGACGGCGCTCGCAGCGGACGAGATCGCGCTGCTCGACCGCCTCGCGCGTAGCGACACGTCGACGGCGACGCTCGCCTGCGCCATCGAGCGGCTCGCCGCGATCGGCGGCTCTTCCCAGGCGACGCCACGTTTCGCAAGGCCTTTCGCCGTCGCGCGCGGACTTTCGCGCATGGCCGACCCTGTCTCTTATACACATCTGACGCTGCCGACGATATGCAGTGGGTTGGTCT
>CAMFKC010000453.1 GCA_945956975.1 uncultured Methylocystaceae bacterium
GCCACAGGCCGCGCGCGCCGGCCATGTTGCGGCCATGGGTGGTGGTGCGGGAGCGATAAGCAGGCACGGGCCTAAATTCCTTCTGGCATGTCAGGTCGGCCTTTTTATTGCGTCGGACGGCCGGAGCCAAGCTTTGTCTGTGCGCCAGCGCATGGCCTTGTGCGGGAACGACCAGAACCTATGTCGGGTTAGGTCCGCAAGGGCGCGGGGGCGTAAGGAGGAGACAGATGGGCCAGACCCAGCCGATCGACAATGGGCGCGCGCAGCGCCCCTTTGAAGTCCGCATCGACGGCGCACGCGCCGGCGCCTTCCGCGACGTGCGGGACGCGATTTCGTCCGCCCGCATCAAGAAGCGCGAGACGCCGGGCGCGCTCGTGGGCGTGGCGGACGCCTCGACCGGGCAGTTTCTGTTCGAGGTGGACGTCCAATAGCGCCTTGCGCGCAGGCGGCCGGCCATGGGAGGCTTCGGCGTAAGCGGAGCCTTCCATGACCGAAAACGCCGACCTCGCGCCCATGCTTGAGCGCCGCCGTATCGAGGCAGAAATTCTGTCCCACGTCTATGAGACGGTGAAGGCTGTCAGCGGCGTTGACGAAGCCCGCCGCGTGGTCGCCGAAAGCGTGCGCCGCTCCGCAATCGCGCAGGGCCAGGCGATGGCGCAGGCCCAGGGCGGCGCACCCGGATTGAAAGGCTTCGAGGACATCCAGCCGCTCTGGACGCGCGGCGGCACGCTGGAAGTGGCGGTGCTGGAGAAGGGCGACAAGGTCTTCGCCTTCGACGTCACCCGCTGCCGTTACGCGGAGATGTACAAGGAGATGGGGCTGGCAGAGATCGGTCCGCTGCTCTCGTGCCAGCGCGACGGCAGTTTCTGCGAAGGCTACGACCCGCGCATTAAACTCAAGCGCACGCAGACGATCATGCAGGGCGCAAGCCACTGCGATTTCCGCTACGAGAGCGAGTAATGGACCGCGAGCCTTCAGGCTCGCAATTTTTGCCCCTTCATCCTGAGGAACCTGCGCAGCGGGCGTCTCGAAGGATGGCAACACCAGCATCCCGGCACGGCCATGCTTCGAGACGCCCACTGCGCGCCTCCTCAGCATGAGCTTGCTGGCTTGGACCGCGAGCCTTCAGGCTCGCAATCGCGCAAATGCGAGCCTGAAGGCTCGCGGTCCGCTCACTTCTTCAAGTGTCGCAGCGCCGCCGTCGAGCTCGCGCGCGCGATCAGCGCGCCCTCTTCATCCCGCAACTCGCCTTCCAGAAAGGCGATGCTGCGGCCCCATTTCACCACCCAGCCGTAGGACCGGTAGATGCCCGGATGCGCGGCGGCCAGAAAGCTGACTTTGATCTCCAGGCTCGGCACGCCGACGGTGAAGACCGACTTCGCCACGCAAGCGTGCGCCATGGCAGAATCGATCCAGCCCGTGACGATGCCGCCCTGAACGATCCCGCCGCGCGGATGCCCTTCCACGGAATGGCAATGACGCGTCTCGGCCTGCCACTGCATGGTGATGCGGTCGAGCCCCTTGTCGTAGGCGACCACGCCGCCGCCGAGCGTATCCAGCACCGGCGGCTTGGTCCGCGACAGCGCCGCCAATATCTCGTCTTCTCTCACCCTGATCCCCTGCCCTGTTCGCCCGCGATTTCGTCCCACGCATTTTCGCCGCTCGGCGCCGCCACGGCAATCGCATGGCTGCGACGCTGCAATGCAGGATTGCGCCGGCCGCGCCCGCGCCCATAATCGCGGCAAACAGCGGGGCGCCATGACCACCACCATCTATTCCGCACGCAAGATCGTCACCATGAATCCGGCGCGGCCCACCGCCAGCCACGTGGCCGTGCGCGACGGCCGCATCCTCGGCGCCGGAACGCTCGACGAACTCAAGGGCTGGGGCGATCACAAGGTCGATGACCGCTTCAAGAATCTTGTGCTAATGCCCGGCTTCGTGGAGGGCCACAGCCACGCCTTCGAGGGCGCGGTGTGGCGCTACGTCTATTGCGGCTGGTTCGACCGCACCGCCCCGGACGGGAAGAACTGGACCGGCCTGCGATCGCTCGACGCCGTGATCGCCCGTCTCGCCGAGCAAGAGAAGACGCTCGCCGACAAGAGCGCGCCGCTGACGGGCTGGGGCCTCGACCCCATCTATTTCGACAATGTGCGCATGACGCGCGCCGATCTCGACCGAATCTCGAAGGATCGTCCGATCGGCGTGATGCATGCGAGCTTCCACATCCTCAACGTCAACACCAAGGCGCTGGAGATGGCGGGCCTGCTGCGCCCCGGCGTCAATCATCCCGGCGTGCCGCTGGGCGCGGACGGCCTGCCGACTGGCGAGATGAAGGGCCCGGAGGCGCAGGGCACGGTGGCGGCCCATGTCGGCCTCGACCGCGCGATGATGTCGGGCGACGAACGCGGCCTGCGCGATTTCGCGCGGCTCTGCGTGCGCAAGGGCGTGACGACCGCGACCGACCTCGCCAATCCCCTGCCCGCCGATACCGTGGAAATGATGCTGCGCGTGACGGGCGACGCCGCCTACCCCGCCCGCATCGTGCCGTTGCGCCGCTATCTCGGCGACGACGCACGCGCCACGATCGAGGCCGCCGCGGCGCTTGGCGAGAAATCGAGCGACCGGCTGCGGCTCGGCCTCGTGAAAATCGTCGTCGACGGCTCGATCCAGGGCTTCTCCGCCCGCATTCGATGGCCCGGCTATTACAACGGCGCGCCCAACGGCCTGTGGTATGTGCCGCCGCAGCGTCTGGCCGAAGCGCTGGAGCGGGCGCTGGAACTGGGCGTGCTCGTCCACTGCCACACCAATGGCGACGAGGCGACCGAACTCGTGCTCGACACGATGGAGGCGGCGCTGCGCAAGCATCCTTCCGCCGACCATCGCTTCACGCTGCAGCATTGCCAGCTCGCCGACCGCGCGCAATTCGCGCGCATGGCGCGGCTCGGCATGTGCGTGAATCTCTTCCCCAACCATCACTACTACTGGGGCGACGAGCATTACGCGCTGACCGTCGGCCCCGAGCGCGCCGAGCGCATGAACGCCTGCCGCGCCGCGCGTGACAATGGCGTGCCGCTCGCCATCCATTCGGATGCGCCGGTGACGCCGCTCGCGCCGCTCTTCACCGCCTGGTGCGCGGTCAATCGCCTGACCGCGAGCGGGCGCACGCTGGGCGATGCGGAAAAGATTTCCGTGCACGAGGCGCTGCACGCGATCACGCTCGGCCCCGCCTGGAC
>CAMFKC010000454.1 GCA_945956975.1 uncultured Methylocystaceae bacterium
GTTTAGCCCGCGTCGCGACGACAACGTCGCTGGAACACACGGGAGAATTAAATGAAATCCACTCTTCTCGCAGGCGGCATGCTCGCCGTCGCGCTGACGACGTCCGCTTTCGCCGCGACCACGACCATGTCGGCTGCGCCGACCGATGGGGTGTCCGTGACCATCTACTACAAGCAGACGGTCTACGACCCCAAGGAGAACAAGATCGGCGAGATCGACGACGTTCTGCTCGACAAGAGCGGCAAGGTGAATGGCTTCGTCGTCGGGGTCGGCGGCTTCCTCGGCATCGGCGAGAAGGACGTGATCGTTCCGTTCGAATCCGTCAAGGTGATGCACAAGACCGGCACGACGGCCACAACCACGACGACGGCGCCGGCCAACAACGCCGCGGCGCCGAACACCACGGCGACCACGACCGCCCATCCTTCGACCGGCGCCAGCGCGAACCACAACAACAACGATAGCTGGCTGGCGATGGACGAGACCAAGGATACGCTGAAGGCCGCGCCGGGCTTCACCTACGATCGCACGACGATGAGCTGGAAGCCGTCGAAGTAAACGACGACATTTCTTCACAGCGCGCGGAACGAAAGTTCCGCGCGTTTTTTTGTTTAAGCGTCGGCGTCGTCGAGGACGGAATCGTCGCCCGCATAAAGCGCTTGGGAAATGGCGCGTTCGCGGTCGGCGACGATGGTAACGAAATCGGAGCCGCCGTTCATTACGCGAAAGGCGGCGTATCCGCGTTCCAGAAACGATTGCAACGCGCCGAGCCCCGCGAGTTCCGCGGGCCTGCGCATCATCTTCAAGGCCGCGCCGATGAAAGGCTGGCGCGTGAGGCCGTCGAGGGAGCGGCCGAGATGGTCGATCAGGTCGATCTGCCGCGTACGCGCATACTCGTGACCGATCGCGCGATAGGCCGCCGCGTAGGCGGCGGCAACGAGCGACTCTGCTTTCGTGCCCAAGGCCGCAACCATCGCAGCGTCCAGTTCCTCGGAAAGCGCGTCGAGTTCGATGGCGTCGGCGACCGTCTCGAGCGCGCTCGCCGGCAGCGTGCGGCTCATCAACGGCACGATGCGGCGCACCTGCTCCGTCTGCACGCTGATGTCCTGCGGGCCGTAGAGATCGCTCAGGAAGAATCGCGCAGCCGCGCCGAAGCGCGTGCTCTCCAGGAGATCGGCATGGGTGCGGGCGAGGCGCGCCGCCTGCCAGGCGCGGAACGATTTGCGACGCGGACCTGTCGTCGGGTCGCCGACCACCGCGCGGGCGCTCGCGGCGCGGTCGAGTTCGTTTATCAGGCGGGCGACGGCTTCGTCATGGGTCATGGCCGCCTCATAGCATGCGATTTTGGGCGCCGCCCAGAGCGATGTCCTCGGACTTGATCTCGCTCAGCGCCGTGGCTCTCGTCGGCGCTTATGTTGCCGCTCAAGGGAGGCGGCGATGCGCACATCCGAACGAATGTCGCCGGTGGATACGGCATGGCTCCGGATGGACCGGCCGAACAATCTGATGATGATCACCGGCGTGATGGCGCTCGAAGGGCCGGTGAACGCCAAAGCGCTTTCAAGCGCGCTCGCGGAGCGGATGCTTGCGCACAAGCGCTTCCGCCAGCGCGCGGTGACGACGCCCGCCGGCGCGTTCTGGGTCAACGACCGGGATTTCGACATCGCCCGCCATGTGCAGCGCGTACGCCTGCCGGGGCGCGGCGGCGAGACGGCGCTGCAGGACTACGTGGCGCAACTGGCCTCCGAACCACTCGATCACGCGCACCCGCTCTGGCAGATGCGGATCGTCGAGAAATACAAGGGCGGCGTCGCGATTGTCTCCCGCATCCATCACGCCGTTGGCGACGGCATCGCGCTGATGAAGGTGATGCTGGGGCTCGCCGACGACGGGGAAGACGATCGTCCGGCGGCGCACGGCGAGCACCACGAAGAGGGCTTCCTGTCGTCGCTCATGGCGCCGTTCGCCGGCGCCGCCGGGCTGAGCCTGAAGCTCTCGCAGCTCGCGCTGAAGGAGGGGCTGGCGCTCGCCGCCAATCCGCTGCGGGCCCTGAAGTTCGCGAAGACCGGCGCAGGCGTCGCGGCCGAACTCGCCTGGCTGCTCGCCATGCCCAGCGACAGCGAGACGCGCTTCAAGGGCAAGCCGCACGGGGCAAAGCGCGTGGCCTGGACGCGCCCGCTGCGCCTGACGGAGGTGAAGGCCGCGAGCGCGGCGCTGGACGTGTCGATCAACGACATCCTGCTCGCCTGCGTGGCGGGGGCGATGCGCGCCTATCTCGAGGACAAGGGCGACGAGACACGGGGCGTCGAAATACGCGCCCTGGTGCCGATCAACCTGCGGCCGCCGGGCGCCGAGCACGAACTCGGCAACCGCTTCGGCATCATCGCGGTGGAGCTTCCCGTCGGCGTGGCGCATCCGTTGGAGCGGCTTGCGGAAGTGCGGCGGCGAATGCTGAAACTGAAGAACAGCTACGAGCCGCCAGTCACGCTCGGCATGTTCGGCGCGCTCGGTCTATCGCCCAAGATCATGCAGGACCAGTTGTTCGACCTGCTGATTTCGCGCGCCACCGCCGTCATGACCAACGTGCCTGGGCCGCAGAAGGAGATCAGGATCGCAGGCGCGCCTGTGAAGCAGGTGATGTTCTGGGTCCCGCAATCCGGCGACATCGGCATGGGCGTGTCGATCCTGTCCTATGCCGGAAACGTGCAGTTCGGTCTGATCACCGACGCCGCGCTGACGCCGGATCCGGAGGCGATCATCGGCAGGTTCGAGCAGGAGTTCGAGGCCTACCTGTACCATGTGCTGCTGGAGGCGGCGGCCTGGGCGGAGGAGCGCGACGCCGCCGAGGAGACACAGGAGACGGCGCCCGACGAACCCAAGCCCGCAAGAGACGCGGGCGCGGAAGATGCGCCAGCCATGCGCAAGCGGAAGAAGCGGCTGCGCGCCTGATCAGGCGCGCTTCACGCCGGGCGGTCGCCAGCTGCCGGCGCCCGGCGGCAGGATCGACGGGGCCTCCGTCTTCGGCCAGTAGAGGCGCATCACCATGAAGATCGGCCCCGCCGGCGCAGGCAGCCAGTTCGCCTCCTTGTCGGGACCCGGCGACCTGTTCTGGATGTAGATCGTCAGCGAGCCGTCCGCATTCTTCTTCATGCCCGGCAGCATCGGGGAATTGACGAGATAGCGGTCGATCGGGTTCTGGATCAGCAACTGGCTCTTGCCGTCGTACATGGTCACCG
>CAMFKC010000455.1 GCA_945956975.1 uncultured Methylocystaceae bacterium
CTCGCAGATGGCCGGGCTTGCGGTACACAATTTCCTGTCCGCGGCGACCGGCATCGCGCTCGCCTTCGCCGTCACGCGGGCCTTTGCGCGCTCGCGCGTCGAGACGCTCGGCAACTTCTGGGTCGACATGACGCGCGCGACCCTATTCGTCCTCCTTCCCCTGGCGCTTGTTCTGGCGCTCGCCTTCGTCGCCCTCGGCGCGCCGCAGACGCTCGCCGGATCGGTTCAGGCGACGACGCTGGAAGGCGTGAAGCAGACGATCGCGCTCGGGCCGCTCGCCAGCCAGGAGGCGATCAAGCAGCTCGGCACGAACGGCGGCGGCTTCTTCAACGCCAATTCCTCGCACCCCCTGGAGAATCCGAACGCCTGGTCGAATGCGCTGCAGATCTGGTCCATGCTCGTTCTCTCGACGGCCTTGCCGATCGCCTTCGGGCGCATGGTCGGCGCGAAGCGTCAGGGTTACGCGCTTCTGGCGGCGATGGGCGTCTTGCTCTGCGCCGGGGTGCTCGTCGTCTACGGCGCGGAAACCTCCGGCAATCCGTTGCTGACGCATCTCGGCCTCGACCCGGCCTTCGGCAATATGGAAGGCAAGGAAGTCCGCTTCGGGCAGGCGATGAGCGCGCTTTTCGTCGCGGTCACGACCGGGCTGTCCTGCGGCGCGGTCAACGCCATGCACGACGCCCTGACCCCGCTCGGCGGCCTTGCGCCGATGTTCCTGATCCAGCTCGGCGAGGTGCTTCCCGGCGGCGTCGGCTCCGGCCTTTACGGCATGGTGGTTTTCGCCGTTCTCGCGGTCTTCGTTGCGGGCCTGATGGTCGGCCGCACGCCGGAATTTCTCGGCAAGCGGATCGAGGCGCGCGAGATCAAGTTCGCCATGCTGGCGGTTCTCATCCTGCCGCTCGCCATCCTGGGGTTCGCCGCTGTCTCGGCCATGCTGCCGGCGGCCTTGTCGAGCCTCGCCAATGCGGGCCCGCACGGCCTCAGCGAGATTCTCTACGCGTATTCCTCGGCAGCGGGCAACAACGGCTCGGCCTTCGCCGGCCTCAACGCCAACACGCCCTGGTTCAACACGACCCTGGGCGTCGCCATGGCGCTCGGGCGCTTCGCCTATGTCGTGCCGGTGATGGCCATGGCCGGGTCGATCGCCGCCAAGACGCGCGCTGCGCAATCGGCCGGCACGTTTCCCACCGACGGCGTTCTCTTCGTCGGCCTGCTCGTCGGGGTCATCCTGATCCTCGGCGGACTTCAATTCTTCCCCGCGCTCGCGCTCGGGCCGATCGTCGAGCAGGCGCTGATGCTCGCCGGCAAGACGTTCTGAGACGCCATCCTTCAGGAGCCTTCTCCATGTCCGCCACCACATCCTCGAAAGATTCCGCGTCGCGCCTGTTCGACCGCAGGATCATCTCCGCTGCGGCGCTCGAAGCGGTTCGAAAGCTCGACCCGCGCCAGCTTGCCCACAATCCCGTGATCTTCGTCACCGAAGTCGTCGCAGTTCTCGTCACGGTTCTGTGGCTGCGCGAATGGCGCAGCGGCGCGGGCGATCCCTTCTTCTCCGGCCAGATCGCCGCGTGGCTCTGGTTCACCGTTCTGTTCGCAACCTTCGCGGAAGCCGTCGCCGAAGGTCGCGGCAAGGCGCAGGCGGCCAGCCTGCGCGCAACGCGCAGCGACACCCTCGCAAAGCGACTGCCGTCGGCGGACGGCGCCCCGGGATCGCATGAGAGCGTCAATGCGCTCGATTTGCGCGTGGGCGACATCATCCTGGTCGAGGCTGGCGACATCATCCCGGCCGACGGCGAGATCATCGAAGGGATCGCGTCCGTCAACGAGGCCGCCATCACCGGCGAGTCCGCCCCCGTCATCCGCGAGGCGGGCGGCGACCGTTCCGCGGTCACCGGCGGCACCACGGTTCTGTCCGACTGGATCAAGGTGCGGGTCACGGCCGCGCCCGGCAACACGTTCATCGACCGCATGATCGCGCTGGTGGAAGGCGCGGAGCGGCAGAAGACGCCGAACGAGCTCGCGCTGTCGATCCTGCTGGCCGGCATGACGCTTATCTTCCTGATCGCCGTGACGACGCTTTGGGGGCTTGCGGGCTATTCCGGCACGGTCGTGTCGGTCGTCGTTCTCGTCGCGCTTCTCGTCACGCTCATTCCAACGACGATCGGCGGACTTTTGTCGGCCATCGGCATCGCCGGAATGGACCGCCTCATCCGTTTCAACGTCATCGCGACGTCGGGCCGTGCGGTCGAGGCGGCAGGCGATGTCGATACGCTGCTGCTCGACAAGACCGGGACGATCACCTACGGCGCCCGGATGGCGACAGCGTTCCTTCCCGTCTCGGACGTCGGCGAAGCCGACCTCGCCGCTGCGGCCATGATCGCGAGCCTCGGCGACGAGACGCCGGAAGGACGTTCGATCGTCGCGCTCGCCAGAAGCGAATTCGGCGTGACGCCGCCCGAGACGTCTGCGCCTGCGCCTCAGGTCGTTCCATTTTCGGCGCAGACCCGAATTTCCGGCGTGGATCTGCCCGGCCGCTCGATCCGCAAAGGCGCCATCGACGCCATCCTGCGCCACGCAGGTCTTGCGCGCGAGCAGACGCCCGCCGAATTCCGCAGGGCCGTCGATGCCGTCGCCTCCTCGGGCGGCACGCCGCTGGCCGTCGCAGATAACGGAAAGCTTCTCGGCGTGATCCATCTGAAGGATGTCGTGAAGCCCGATATCAAGCAGCGCTTCGCGGCGTTGCGCGCCATGGGGATCAAGACCGTCATGGTGACAGGCGACAATCCGGTCACGGCGGCGGCGATTGCGTCCGAAGCCGGCGTCGACGATTTCATCGCCGAGGCCACGCCCGAGGACAAGCTGGCCTATATTCGCAAGCAGCAGACCGGCGGGCGCCTCGTCGCAATGTGCGGCGACGGAACCAACGACGCTCCGGCGCTCGCTCAGGCCGATGTCGGCGTGGCGATGCAGACCGGCACGCAGGCCGCCCGCGAGGCCGGCAACATGGTCGATCTCGATTCCAATCCAACCAAGCTGATCGAGATCGTCGAGATCGGGAAGCAGTTGCTCATGACGCGCGGTTCGCTGACGACCTTTTCGATCGCCAATGACGTGGCGAAATATTTCGCGATCCTGCCCGCTCTCTTCGTTGCGACCTATCCGCAACTCGGCGCGCTCAACGTCTGTCTCTTATACACATCTGACGCTGCCGACGATATGCAGTGTGT
>CAMFKC010000456.1 GCA_945956975.1 uncultured Methylocystaceae bacterium
CGAGATTCATGAGCGTCTCGTGGGCTCGGAGATGTGTATAAGAGACAGGGCGCAAGATGGGCATCAATGTCGGCTTCTGCCCGATGTCACAAAGGGGAGATGTCGATGCGGCCTGCCGTCGCGTGCAGGCCGAGGAGTTCCAGGCCATTTCCCTGCTCGCGGACGGCTTTGCGCTGCAATATCGGCAGAAGATCTTGGATTTTGCGGATTCCAGGGGCATTCCCGTCGTCTCCGGCTGGCCTGCCTTCGCGCAGAGCGGCGCCCTGTTCACCTACGGGCCCCGTCTAAACGAATCCTATCGCCGGCTCGCCTATTATGTCGCGAGAGTGCTGCGGGGCGCCAAACCGCAGGATCTACCGATCGAGCGGCCGAGCGTGTTCGAGACGATCATCAATCTCCCGACCGCGAAGAAGCTGAACATAGAGATTCCTCGCGCCGTTCTTGCGCGCGCTGACGAGGTGATCGGTTGAGCGAAGAGGCGACGCGTGTGCCTGGACCGGGAAACGCGCTCCCACGCCGTCGATTGCTTCTGAAATATACGGGCTTCGTGTTTGTCGCATCCGCTGTGGTTCTCGGCGCCAGCTGGTTTCTGGCGAGCTGGATGGTCTGGCGGGAACAACGGCAGCTCGTGGCGGAAGCGCAGGTGCTACGCGTGCGAACCGCGAGCGACCGCATCCGCAACTTTCTGCAGGACACCGAGGGCCGGCTCCGCTTTCTCGTATCCGCGCCTTGGCTTGCGCGGGACGACGAAGAACGTCGCATTGACGCAATCCGGGTCTTGCGCGACACGCCCGCGGTCAACGAGCTGACACTTATCGACGCCTCCGGTCGCGAAGTGATCTCTCTCGCGCGGACCGCCCCCGACCGGGCGGGATCGGGCGTGGACTGGCGGACCGCGCCGGAGTTCCTCGGCGCGCGGGGCCAGCGCGCGTGGTACGGCCAGCTCTTCTTCGTCGGGGAGTCGGAACCTTCGGTCCGGCTTGCCATCGCAAGCAGCTCCACGAGCAATATCGTCCTCGCGACCGTCAATCTCAAGTTCATCTGGGATGTGATCACGCGCATCGACATGGGCCGTGGCGGGCGCGCCTATGTCGTCGACAATCGCGGACGCGTCATTGCCCACCCCGACATCAGCCTTGTGCTGCGAAACACTTCGGGTGCCGAGTGGCCGCAGGTCGCGACGGCGCTGGCCGACGGCGATGACCGCGGGCCGCGAACGACGCGCGATGCGCTGGGGGTCGAAGTGCTTGCCACGCACATGCGTCTGGCGCCGCTCGATTGGTTCGTCATCGGCGAAACGCCCTTGCGAGAAGCCTATGCCCCCCTGTTCCAGAGCCTGTGGCTGATGGCGGCAATCGCCGCCGCTGGCCTCGCGCTCGCTGGCGTCGCCAGCATGGCCTTTGCGCGACGGATGACGGATCCGATCCGCCAGCTGCAGGCCGGAGCCGAGCAGATCGGCGCAGGCGCCTTCGATTACCGTATCCCGATCGCCACCGACGACGAACTCGGCGATCTCGCGCGCCGTTTCAACGCGATGGCGGAGCGACTTCAGGCCTCCTACGAAACTCTCGAGGCGCGCGTTCGCGAGCGAACAGCCCGACTGGCCCAGGCCAACGAAGACAAGACACGTTTCTTTGCAGCGGCCAATCACGACCTGCGACAGCCTCTCAACGCGCTCGGCCTGTTTATCGCGCGGCTTCGCAGCGAAGACGATCCTGTTCGGCGCGCGCAAAGCATGGATAAGGTCGAGGCGGCGCTGCGCAACATGAATGCGCTTTTTGACGCGCTCTTCGATATTTCGAAGCTGGATGCAGGAGCCGTTGTCGCGCGGCCCGAGAGCTTTGCGATGGCGCCGCTGCTGGAGCGGCTCGAAAGCATCTTTTCGCCTTTCGCCGAGCGCAAAAACCTTTCGCTGACAGTCGCGCACGGCGACGAATGGCCGATGAGCGACCCTGTGCTCGTCGAACGCATCCTTCACAATCTGGTATCGAACGCGATCCGCTACACGGAAGAGGGATCTGTGCGAGTCACCTGTACGCGCGAGGCCGAGGGGCTTCGTATCCAGGTCGCGGACACCGGCATCGGCATGACGCCGCAACAGCAGGACAGGGCCTTCGACGAGTTCTATCGGGCCGGGACGGGCGCGCGCGGCGACGCCGAATGGTCTGCCGGCCTGGGGCTCGGTCTTTCGATCGTCGATCGGCTCGCGCGCTTGCTCGATATCCGTCTGGAGCTCCACACGACGCCGGGCAAAGGCACGACGATCGGTTTTTCACTGCCAGCGTCTGAACCTGCTGCGGTCGCTCCCCCTTCCCAATCCGACATCGTCGGCGCCCGGCTCGCTTTCGGCGCGGGCAGGAGCGCGCTGATCGTGGACGACGATCCGCTCGCGCTCGACGCCATGCTGACGCTGGTCGAGGAATTGGGCTTCGACGCGACGGCGCTCGAAACATTTGCCGAAGCCCGCGAACTCGCGGAGAGGCAGCATTTCGACCTCGTCATTACCGACTTCCATCTCGGCGAATGCGACGGCCTGTCGATCCTCTCCGCGCAGCGCTCGGTGAACGCTTCTACGCGCGGCGTAGTTGTGAGCGGCGATGGCGATAAGATCGTTGCGCAAAAGGTGGAGTCCGCTGGCGCGGCGTTCTTCAAGAAGCCCGTATCGCCGCTGTCTCTGCGCGCCTACCTGTGCAGCCTTTTTCCGGCAGCTATTTGAGGGGCGGCAGCTTCAGTTTCATGGCCGCCGCCGCGAGCGCTGCTTCCGTTCGATTGGTGGCGTTGAGCGCCTTCAGTATCGCCGTCACGTGGTGCTTGACCGTCGGCTCGGCGAGATCGAGGGCGCGCCCGATCCACTTGTTGCTGCGTCCCTGCACCATGAGCGCGAGGACGTCGAGTTGACGCGCGGTGAACTGAGGACTCGGCCGGCCTAGCGGCGGTAGCGCGTTTTCCGCAGACCCGCCGCCTGGGGCGCGCGCGATCGCCTCGGGCGGAACATATGTGCCGCCGGCTAGGACCAGCCGGAGTGCGTGTTCCATCACGAGCTGGGAAGCGGACTTGGGAATGAACCCGACCGCGCCGAGTTCGAGCGCGCGCAATATCGCCTCCTGGCCCGTTTCCGCCGACACGACCAGAACGGGAAGCGCGGGATGACTGCGGCGCAGGCGCTCGAGCAAACTGAGCCCGTCGCCGTCGGGAAGGGAAAGATCCAGGACGGCGAGTTGCAGGC
>CAMFKC010000457.1 GCA_945956975.1 uncultured Methylocystaceae bacterium
CAGCGGCACCTTCCAGCCGAGCTTCGCCATCGCGTTGGCGATCTGCGCGAGTTCCGGGCCGATCGCGTAGGTCAGGATCACGTCGGCGCCGGCTTCCTTGGCGCGCAGCACCTGCGCGGTCATGTCCGTGTCGCCGACGTTGAACTTCTCGGTCGCCACCGGCTTGATGCTGTATTTCTCCAGCGCCTTGATCATGTCGGTCTGGCCGAGCTGGCCGTAATTGGTGGAATCCGCGAGGATCGCGGGCTTTTTGAAGCCCTGCCGCTTGATGGCCTCGTCCGCGATCATCGCCGACTGGATGGAATCCGGCGCAGACGTGCGGAAGATGTAGTTGGGCGCCTTGAACTGCGACGAGATGGCGGTGCCGGTCGCGACGTTGTTGATGACCGGAATCTCGGCTTCCTGGTAGAAGCGCTGCGAAGCGAGCGCGACGCCGGTATTGATGTAGCCGAGCGTGGCGACGACCTGCTCCTTGTTGATCAGCTCCTGCGCGACCTGCACGCCGAGTTCGTTCTTCGCCTCGTCATCGCGCTCGATGAGCTGGATCTGCTTGCCGAGCACGCCGCCGGCCTTGTTGATCTCCTCGACAGCGAGTTTCACGCCGTCGCGCATCGAAACGCCCATCGAGGCCGAACCGCCGGTGAACGGACCCGAGAGGCCGACCTTGATGGTGTCGGCCGCATAGGCGGAACCCGCGATCGCCGTGCTGGCGGCGAGCGCAATCACGAAATGTCTGAGCTTCACTCTCTTCTCCCTCTTCCTCCGGCGGCGCCAAGGCCGTCCGAGATTTATTTCACGCAGGCGTTTGACGCCTGTCTCGAGCGGAGAGGACGATCCCCCCGCATCGGCTTGCCTTCTAGCATGCAGGCATTCCGGGCTCTAGCGATTTATGTTATTTTTGCAGTGCAGCAAGGCGAGGGTCGCGGAGCTTGTCGGCCCGGTCAGTATTCCCACTCTACGCCGACGCCGACCGACGTCTTGCCGTCCACCCGCGTCTCGCTCTGCACCCTGAAGTTGCGGAAGACATCGACGCCGACATTGACCGAGGTCTGGTCCGGCTTGACGCCCGTGCGCACGCCGACGCTGACGCCCTTGGCGATATAGCGCGAGATTCCGACGCTCGGGCCATTGGCGCCGGCGGCGTCGATGTCGAGCGAATCGACGCCCAGGGCCTTCCGCATTTTTTCGAATGCGTCGACGCCCGACGTCGCGCCGGTGAACTGCGCCAGCGCCATGGCGAGCTGGACCGCCTGGAACGGGGTGAGCGAGGCCGACGCTTTCGCGAACAGCAGCCGCGACAGGACTTCGTCCTGCGGCAGGCTCGGCGACGAGGTGAAGGCGAACGCAGGTTGCGAGGCCGGGCCGGTCACGGCAACGGTTGCCGTCACGCCGCCGGCCGAGGTCTGCGCCGCAAAATCGAGCTGCGGCGTGAGCCCGCCTGCAAAGGTCAGCTTGCCCTGCGTGATGTCCAGCCGCTGCGACAGGAGCTGCATCCGCCCGCGCCTAAGATCGAAGCCGCCGTCGATGATCGGCTTCTGGATCGTGCCGGCGACCTTCAACTGGCCGCCGAATTCCGCGTCTAGCCCGCGCCCGCGCACGAAGATGCGATTGGGCGCAACGATCACGAGATCCACAGGCGCGTCGAATGTCGATTTCTGCGCGGCGCGCGCCCGCTCCTTCTTTTCGATCGCGATCATCTGCGCCGCAAAGCCCTTCGCGTCGATCTGCCGCGTGCCGGCGAGCGGCTTGAGATTGATCGGCATGCGCTCGGGAACGTTCACGTCCATGGTGCTCAGCGTCACCCGCCCAGCGACGCGCGGCGCGCGAGACAACGGGCCGGTGATCGTCAGGTCGAGATCGCCGGTCGCAGATGCAATGTCGCTGTCGACGAATTGCGCATTGGCGGATTTCACGATCAGCGATGCGGGAAACCCGGCGGCCGGATCCACGCCGACCTTGCCCGCGACTGCGATGCGGCCGCCATTCTTGGTCTGGCCGTTGAGGCCGGAGATCGTCAGCTCGTGGCCGCTGCCCGACAGAACGCCGGTGATATTGGTCAGCGCAACGCCGTTGAGCGGATCGCTGAACGCGCCGTTCGCGATGCGGACCGCGCCGCCGATCAGCGGCGCCGCCGCCGTGCCCTTGATCGAGAGATCGACATTCGCTTGGCCGGCGATGGACTGTCCGTTGGCGGACAGCGTCGTATTGGCGAGAGCGGCGTCGAGCGCGCCTTTGACCTGCAGGTCCAGCGCGCCGGCGCCGAGCGGCGCGCTGCCGGTGATCTTGAGTTTGCTGCGTGGCCCGATGGCGACATCCGCATCGACGCGCGTGCGATCCCCTTTCAGCAGCCCGCTGGCGGTGGCGTCTATCGGCGGAAGGCCGGCGTTGCGGGTCTGCGGGAGGGTGAGGCGGGAGACCTTCACGCGCCAGTCGCCGCTCGGCGCCTTCGTGCTGCCGCCGATCTTCGCTTGCACATCCGCGACGCCGTCGAAGGCAAGCGCAGGGTCGGCGAGCGAGAGGATCGAAAGGGGCACGGCGCGCGCGTTGACGTCGAGCGCGAGCCTGTCGCCCGCAAAGCCATCGACCGCGAGCCGCCCGCCATCGGCTGCGATCACAAAACCCCGCAGCTCCGCGCCGCCGTCACGCAGCATTATTGTCGTGGGCCCCGCAAGCGCCAGGCGCCTGCCGCCGCGCGTCGCGGTCAATTGTGCGATGTCGAGCCGCTGCGTCGCGCCATTGGTCAGCGTCCCGCGCCCGGCGATCGCAAAGCCGCGGGCGTCGAGGGCGAGTTCCAGCGCCGTTGCGCCATCGGCGCCGGGTTTTGCCAAAAGGCGCGCCTTTGGGATCGTCTCGCCGCCGATGCGCACATTGTCGGCGACGATGCGACCCTCGATCTCCGGCCTGTTGTAGAGATCGCGTGCGCTCGCCTGCGCATCGAGCCGCTCGATGACGATCTCCTGCGACCGCACGCCTTGCCCATGCGCCTCGATGACGGCCGATTGCTTGCCGCCTGCATTGTCGAGCGTCACGTTGGCGTCGAGCCGTCCCGAAAGTTTCTGCAGCGCGAATGGCGAGAAAGCGTCGAGGTCGGGCGCAGCGATCGCGAGCTTGCCTCGCGCGACCTTCGCAGCGTCCAACGCGAAGGCGCCCTTGATGCTGGCGCGATCGACCGACAGGTCGAGCGTGTCGACCGTCCAGGCCTCGCCCACGCGCTGCGCCTTC
>CAMFKC010000458.1 GCA_945956975.1 uncultured Methylocystaceae bacterium
CGATATGGTCGGGATGGAAATGCGTCACGATCAGCCGCGTGATCCGCCGCCCGGCGAGCGGCCCCGCCGCCAGGGCCTCCCAGGCCGCGCGCGTCGCCTTGTTGTCGATGCCCGTATCGATGATCGCCCAGCCGTCGCCGTCGTCGAGAATGAAGATGTTCACGTGGTTGAGCTGGAAGGGCAGCGCGATCCGCGCCCAGAAGATGCCCGGCGCCACTTCGGTCATCGCGCCGGGTTCGGGCGGCGCGGCAAATGGGTAGCGCAACGTGTCCGGGGGGTGGTGATCGGTCATCTGTCCTGCTTTCGGCCGCGCCGGCCGAAAGCCGCGCATCACTGCCGCTATTTTGGCCGTTGCAGGCCAGCCGAACAAGCTTGGGCAGTTTGCGGGCGGCAGGCATGCCCTATAATCGGGTCTCCCTGTCCCGGAGACGTCATGTCGGATCACCGCATTTCCCTGCTTACCGTCTGCGGCATCGCGGAATTGCCGGAACACGACATGCGTGGCGTGACGGACGTCCTGAGCATTCTCGATCCCGACACGCCCGAGCCCGCAGCTTTCAGCGCCTGGCCCGCGCATCGGCGCCACCTGCTGCGCTTTCACGACGAGATTGCGCCCCGCCCCGGCGGCGTTCTCCCGCGCGAAACGGATGTCGCGGCCATTCTCGACTACGGGCGTGGCATCGCGGATCATCCCGGCGAGAAGCACCTGCTGGTCCATTGCCACATGGGCATGTCGCGTTCCACGGCGGCCATGGGCATGCTGATCGCGCAGGACGAGCCGGGCCTGACCGGCGACGAGGTCTTCGAGCGCGTATTCCAGATCCGCAAGCGCTCCTGGCCGAACTCGCTGATGGTGCGCATGGCCGACGAGGCGCTCGGCCGCAACGATCTGTTCGACGCCATGCGCCGGCTCTATGGCCGCCAATTGGTGAATTTCCCCAGTTATGCCGAGAGCCTGCGCGCGATCGGGCGTGGCGCGGAAGTCGACATGGCCATCGCGCCCTGATCAGGATCAAGGACCGCAAACCCGTCCCCCCGGAATAAGGAGACTGGCGCGCCGTGCGCCCGTTTCGCCGCGCGAAATTGCTGATGCGGCGGCGCAGATAACCGGGACGGACGCACATGGATTTCGCTTTCACGCCGGCGCAGGAACAGGTGCGCGAGACGGTCATCCGCTTCGCGCAGAAGCACATCGCCCCGCGCGTGCGCGAGATCGAGGAGAGCGAAACCTTTCCCGTCGATCTCTTTCCGAAATTCGCCGAGGCTGGCCTCATGGGCGTCCGCTACCCCGAGGAGGACGGCGGCGCCGGCATGGACAAGGTGACCGACTGCATCGTGCGCGAGGAGATGAGCCGCGTCTGCCAGTCGATTTCGGCCGCATGGTCTGCCGCCACGCATATCGGCATCTGGCCGATCTGGCGCGGCGGCACGGACCACCAGAAGGCGCGCTGGTTTGCGCCAGCCCTGCGCGGCGAGGCGATCAGCGCCTTCGCGCTGTCGGAACCCGACGGCGGCTCCGACACGCGCGCGCTGAAGACGAAAGCGGAGAAGGTCGCAGGCGGCTGGAAGCTCAACGGCTCGAAGCTCTACATCACCAATGCGCCCTTCGCGAATTTCCTGCTGCTCGCCGCGCGCACCAAGCCCGAACTGACGAGCGACGCGATCAGCCTGTTCATCGTCGACCTGCCCAATTCCGGGATCGTGATCGACAAGCTCGACAAGGAAGGCATCCGCGCCTCCGAGACCGGCCTCGTCCATCTCGCCGACGCCTTCGTGCCCGAGGAGGCGCTGCTCGGCGGCAAGGAAGGCTCGTATCATCTCGTGATGGAGGCGCTCGCCGAGAACCGCGTCGGCGTGTCGGCCAACTGCCTGGGCATGGCGCGCAACGCCTACGAGGTCGCGCTCGACTACGCAAAGACCCGCCTCGTGCGCGGCAAGCCGATCATCGACCACCAGGCCGTCGCTCACCGCCTCGCCGACATGGCGACGGAGGTCGAGACGATGAAATGGATGGTCTACCACGGCGCATGGCGCGTCGATCAGGGCACATGCGACATGGCGCTGGCCTCGAAGATCAAGCTGCATTGCTCGGAAGCCGCCGTGCGCGTCAGCGAGAGCGCCATCCGCGTGCTCGGCGGCGCGGGCCTGATGCGCGAATACCCTGTCGGCCGCATCCACCGCGACGCGCTGGTCTACCTGATGGGCGAAGGCACGTCGGAGATCCAGCGCAACATCATCTCGCGGACGTTGAAGGCGGGGTGAGAGGGGCTTGTCCTGTAGCCACCGTTACTATATATTTTGACCGCTGGATTATGCACCTGCCAGACAAGGTGGGGCCGATCTCGTGTTCTCAACAGGCGTCGAACAGAAACAGGCAGGGCTTCCGCCTCGAGGACCGATTTGATGCACATATTCCAGAACCGCAACGTCGCTCGTGCGACGCGCAAGGAAGGTGTGAACGACGAAACGTGCAGGAAAGCGATCGATGATGCAGAGCGCGGTCTGATCGACGCCGATCTCGGTAGCGGCCTGATCAAGCAGCGCATCGCCCGGGAGGGCGGCGGCAAGTCGGGCGGCTATTGCTCGATCATCTTCTATCGCCGCCATGACTTGGCGGTCATGCTTCACATCTTCGCCAAATCAGACAAGGCGAACATTTCCGCTGTCGAGAGAAAAGCGCTCGATCAAATTGCGGAGGAGTTGAGCAGGCTGACGCTGAAGCAGCTTCGCGAACTTGTCCGAACCAGAGAATGGAGAGAAATAACCCATGGGCCAGAAGGCAAGACATAAGTCCGATCTCCTCGCCTCTATTCACGATACGGCGCAGGACCTGCACGAGATCGGCGCGATCGCCAAGGCGACGATGCGCGACTTCGACCTAGCGTGCCTGACGACCGTCAGCGAATTCGCGCCGGAGGAAATTCGTGAAATTCGCGAGAAGGCGAACATGAGCCAAGCGACCTTCGCGCTTACGCTCAACGTGTCGAAATTCCTGATCAGTAAGTGGGAGCGTGGCGAGGCGAAGCCGAGTGGACCGTCGCTTAAGCTGCTTGCTCTCGCAAACGCCAAGGGGATCGACTCGATCCTTTAACGCCGTCATTGCGAGGAGCGAAGCGACGAAGCAATCCAGAGCCGGGATACGACACTGGATTGCTTCGCTCACGCAATGACGACCGACGATCGGCGTTAGAAAAACAATGCCCGCTCCTGCGGCATGCC
>CAMFKC010000459.1 GCA_945956975.1 uncultured Methylocystaceae bacterium
CAACGACCGGCGCCGCGGCGCCGGTCGCTTTTTTTAACCGGAGGAAGATGCATATGACGATGATGAAATGGGCCGCCGGCCTTGCGCTCGGCGCCTTGCTTGCGGCGCCCGCCTATGCGCAGAAAAAATACGACACCGGCGCCACCGACACCGAGATCAAGATCGGCCAGACCATGCCCTACAGCGGGCCGGCGTCCGCCTACGGCTCGATCGGCAAGGTCGAACAAGCCTATTTCAAGATGATCAACGACAACGGCGGCATCAATGGCCGCAAGGTCAATCTGATCTCGTATGACGACGCCTACAACC
This sequence comes from uncultured Methylocystaceae bacterium, assembly GCA_945956975.1. Lineage (GTDB taxonomy): Bacteria > Pseudomonadota > Alphaproteobacteria > Rhizobiales > Beijerinckiaceae > JAJXWB01. The sequence goes on from CAMFKC010000459.1 coordinate 310, forward strand.
CGCCGAAGACCGTCGAGCAGACGCGCAAGCTGGTGGAAGCCGACGAAGTGCTGCTGACGTTCCAGGGGCTCGGCACGCCGGCGCAGGCCGCGGTGCAGAAATATCTCAACGACAAGAAGATCCCGCAGATGCTCGTCTCGTCCGGCGCCACGCGCTTCTCGGACTACAAGCAGTTCCCGTGGACCATGGCCTACAATCCGAACTACCAGTCGGAAGCACATATCTACGCCCAGTTGATCCTGAAGGATTATCCGAACGCCAAGATCGCGATCCTCTTCCAGAACGACGATTTCGGAAAAGATTACGTCAAGGGTCTGAAGGATGCGCTCGGCGACAAGGCCGGCAAGATGATCATCGCGGAAGCCTCCTATGAGACCAGCGATCCGACCGTTGATTCGCAGATGGTGAAGCTCAAGGGATCGGGCGCCGACCTGTTCTTCAACGTCACGACGCCGAAATTCGCGGCGCAGGCGATCAAGAAGGCGGCCGAGCTCGGGTGGAAGCCGGTCCATCTGCTCAACATCAACTCGACCGGCGTGAGCCAGGTGATGATCCCCTCGGGCCCGGAGAACTCGAAAGGCATCATCTCCGTGAACTACGGCAAGGATCCGCTCGATCCGCAGTGGGCCGACGATGCGGGCATGAAGCGCTTCAAGGCTTTCATGGCGAAATACGCGCCGGACGCCGACGCCAACAGCACCTTCAGCTCCTATGGCTACGGCACGGCGGAACTGATGACCGAAATCCTCAAGCGCTGCGGCGACGACCTGACCCGCGCCAACATCATGAAAGTCGCGACCAGCCTGAAGGACGTGAAGGCTGACCTCGCGCTGCCGGGCATGTCCGTGCAGACCGCGCCGGACGACTATCGCATCAACAAGCAGTTCAAGCTGATGAAGTTCAACGGGGCGCGCTGGGAGCTGTTCGGCGACGTTCTGACGGACACGTTCAAGCCTGCCAACTGATCTCTCGGATCGGGAAAGGGCCGCGGCGACGCGGCCCTTTTTTGCGACCAAGCCCGTTCTTGTTCTGTTCGTTTTCCTCCCCGAATCGTGATAGGCTAGCGGATGGACCGCATTCTCTTCGTTCTCGCCGGAACGCCCGTGCGCGTGCTGGACGTGCTGCTGGTGGGCGGCGCTGCTGCGCTCGTCATGCTGGTCGTCGTCTCGATCATCCTGATCCGCGCATCTCGTGGGCGCGTCGCGGACGCGGCCATTGCCGCCGAGCGGCAGCGCGAGATGGACGACAAGATGGCGGAGCTGAACCGCGCTTCCGCCGAACTCGCCGGACGCATGCAGACGGTGGCCGAAGTGCTGGGCTCGCGTCAGTCGGACCTCGCCCGCCTGGTGACGGAACGGCTCGACAATGTGCAGCATCGCGTCGGCCAGGGCCTGGAGCAGGCGGCGCGGACGCAGGGCGAAAACCTCGGCAGGCTCAACGAGAGGCTGGCGGTGATCGACGCCGCGCAGACGCGGCTCAACGGTCTCGCGCAGGAAGTCGTCGGGCTGAAGGATATTCTCGCCAACAAGCAGGCGCGCGGCGCCTACGGGCAGGGCCGCATGGAGGCGATCGTGCGCGACGGCCTTCCGCCCTCGGCCTACGATTTCCAGTGGACGCTGTCCTCGCGCGTGCGGCCCGACTGCGTCATCCGCATGCCCGGCGACGAGCGGCTGCTGGCGGTCGACGCCAAGTTTCCGCTGGAAGGCTTCACCGCCTTTCGCGAGGCGAAGTCCGACGAGGAGCGCGCCCGCGCGACACAACGCGTGAAGGGCGACCTGCTCAAGCACATCAAGGACATTTCTGAGAAGTACCTGATCCCCGGCGAGACGCAGGATCTGGCCGTTCTCTTTGTGCCCTCGGAGGCCGTCTACGCCGATCTCGCCGAGCATTTCGACGAGGTCGTGCAGAAGGCGCATCGCGCGCGCGTCATCATCGTTTCGCCCTCGCTGCTGATGATGGCGATCCAGGTGATGCAGGCGATCGTGCGCGACGCGCGCGTGCGCGAGCAGGCGCACATCATCCAGGACGAGGTGCGCAAGCTTGCGGACGACGTGCGCCGCCTGCGCGACCGCGTCGGGAAGCTCGACGGACATTTCCGGCAGGCGCAGGACGACGTGACGGCCATCGTCACGTCGTCGGACAAGATCGCCAAGCGCGGCGACCGGATCGACCAGATGGATTTCGCCCAACCGGCGGCGTTGCCCGCGCAGCGAGACTTGCTCGGCGGCGCGCGCACGGCGGCGGAATAGGCGCACAGCCGCCTTCCGCCGATTGGCGTTTTCCTCCGCCCTATTTCTGCTAGGGAAAGCGGAAACGAGGGAGGCGTCCGTGAATTTCGACCTGTCCGAAGACCGCATCGCGATCCGCGACATGGCGCTCGATTTCGCGCGCGAGAAACTGGCGCCCCACGCGCTGGAATGGGACGAGAAGAAGCATTTCCCCATCGACACCTTGCGCGAGGCGGCCGCGCTCGGCATGGGCGGCGTCTATATCAAGGACGATGTCGGCGGTTCCGGCCTCGGCCGGCTCGACGCGGCGCTGATCTTCGAGGCGCTGGCGACAGGCTGCCCGACGGTCGCCGCCTATATCTCCATCCACAACATGTGCGCGTGGATGATCGACGCCTATGGCTCGGACGAGCAGCGGCGCAAATGGCTGCCGGCGCTGTGCTCGATGGAGAAACTTGCCTCCTATTGCCTCACCGAACCCGGCGCCGGCTCGGACGCCGCCGCTCTGCGCACGCGCGCCGAGCGCGATGGCGACCACTATGTTCTGACCGGGCAGAAGCAGTTCATCTCCGGCGCCGGCAATCCGCACGACTTCTACGTGGTGATGGCGCGCACCAGCGACGATGGCGCGCGCGGCGTGTCGACCATCATCGTGCCCGGAGGCACGCCCGGTCTGTCGTTC
>CAMFKC010000460.1 GCA_945956975.1 uncultured Methylocystaceae bacterium
GCCACGCCCGCGCCGATGACCAGCACCTTGGCCGGCGGAACCTTGCCGGCGGCGGTGACCTGTCCGGTGAAGAAGCGGCCGAAATTGTTGCCGGCCTCGATCACCGCGCGGTAGCCGGCGATGTTGGCCATCGACGACAGCGCGTCCATCTTCTGGGCTCGGCTGATGCGCGGCACCATGTCCATGGCGATGACGTTCGCGCCCTTCTCGCGGGCCTGCTCCAGCAGTTCCGCGTTCTGGCCGGGATAGAAGAACGAGATCAGCGTCTTGCCCGGCGAGAGAAGCCCGACTTCCGCCGTCGTCGGCGGGCGGACCTTGACGACGACATCCGAGGCCGCGACCAGCGCGGCCGCGCCGTCCACCACCGTCACGCCCGCTGCCCGGTAGGCATCGTCCGAGATGCCCGCATTCGCACCGGCACCCGCTTCCACGAAACAGTCGTGCCCGAGCTTCCGCAGTTGAAGCGCGCTGTCGGGCGTCAGCGCGACACGCGCCTCGCCGTGAAATCTTTCACGGGGTGAACCAATTCTCATAGTAGTTTTCCTTGCGCCTAGGCTATCGAACCGGCCACCTTAAAGGGAGCGGTTGACGTTGAGTTGCTAACTGCATCGGCTTTTCACTGCCGCGGGGGGAGCTCGAAAACTAGGCGATCACGCTTCGCTATCGCCCCGACGATCTGATCGGCAAGACATGTCGCGACAAGGCCGTCCCAGGCGGTGGAGGCATCCTTCGGCGGGGTGCGGTCGCGGATGCCGTCGACCCACGCCTGGTTCTGGATGCGATAGGCATCGCGGAAGCGGGGGATCCAGTTCTGCGGGAAAGCGGCCGCCTCGGCACCCTCATGGCGCGAGCGGATGAGCGCCGGCTGCGCCATGCTGACCGTGCCGGTCTCGCAGACCGCCTCGGCATGCACGTGATAGCCATAGGCCGCATTCATGAAGATCTCGACGGAGACCAGGAAGCCCGCCTCCGTCTCGAAGACGAACAGCGCCGGATCGCCGGAGGGAGAGGGAATGGCGGTGACGGCGGTATATTCGGTCGACAGCAGCCAGCGGCAGATATCGAGCTCGTGCACCAGCGAGTTCGTGATCGCCATCGCCCCCGTGAACCAGGACGGAGCCGCCGCGTTGCGGTGCTGGCAATGCAGGATGCGCACATCGCCGAGCCCCTTGCCGTCGATGACCTGCTTCATATCGCGATAGGCCGGATCGAAGCGGCGCATGAAGCCCGTCTGCACCAGCCGCCGTCCGGCGCGTCTTTCCGCCTCGACGATTTCCAGGCATTCGGCGGTGCTCGCAGCGAGCGGCTTCTCGCAGAGCACCGGCTTGCCCGCAGCGATGGCGGCCAGCACCAGCCTGTGATGTGTCGCATCCGGCGAGGCGATCAGGACGGCCTCGACCTCGGGATCGGCGGTCAGCGCCTCGGCGTCCGTCAGGGCCTTCGCGCCGCCGGCGGCGGCCTCGGCGCGCGAAAGGTCCGCGTCGGCGATGGCGGCGAGATGCGCGCCGGAGACCTCGCCGGCGATGATGCGCGCATGTTCCGCGCCCATCACGCCCGCCCCGATGATGCCGATTCCGATGCTCTTCATGGATTTCCCCTCCCCTTCGTGACGTCAGCCGTCCACCGCGAGCCAGCTGCCGCCGCGGGCAGATTTCTGGATTGTTTCCACCAGCGTCTGGATGCGCAAGCCCGCGCGGAAATTGAACGGCTCGGGCCGAAGGCCGGCGATCGCCTCCAGATAGCCCGCGACCTCGATGGCCTTGAGATCGTTGAAGCCGAGCTGGTGGCCGGGCGCCACGCAGAAGCGGCCGTAGGGCGCGTGGTCCGGCCCCGCCTCGATCCGGCGGAAACCCTGCCGGCCCCTGGCATCCGCCGTGGAATAGAAATGCAGCTCGTTGAAGCGCTCCTGCGAGAAGGCGAGAGCGCCCTTCGTGCCATAGACCTCGAAATCGTGCTGCATCTTGCGGCCGGTGGCGATCCAGTTGCCCTCGATGGAGCCGCTCGCGCCATTGGCGAAGCGCAGGAAGGCGCGGCCGACATCGTCGGTCTCGACCGCGCGCATGCCGCCCTTGCCGTCCGGCCGCCGCGCGATGACGGTCACGCAGTCGCCCATGACCTTCTCGATCGGGCCAAGCAGGAATTCGGCGGTCGCCAGCGCATGGCTGCCGATATCCGCCAATGCGCCGCCACCGGCGGGATCGTGCCGGAAGGTGAAGGGCGCCGCCGCATCGGCCATGTAATCCTCCGCATGGAGGCCGCGATAGCCGCGGATCTCGCCGAGCTCCCCGCCCTCGATCATCTCCCTGGCAAGGGCCAGCATCGGATTGCAAAGGTAGTTGAAGCCGACCTGCGTCTTGATGCCGGCCTTTTCCGCCGCCTCGGCCATCTCCCGTGCATCGGCGGCAAGCGGAGCGAGCGGCTTCTCGCAATAGACGTGCTTGCCCGCGGCGATGGCGGCAAGCGCCATCTCCTTGTGGAGCGCGTTCGGCGCGGTGATGTCGACGACATCGATGCCGGGGTCCGTTACGAGGCTGCGCCAATCGTCCGTCGCCCGCCGGAAGCCGAGCGCGGCCCGCGCGGCCTCGGCCTGCGCCATCGTCACGTCGGCGATGGCGGCCAGTTCCACGTCGTAGGGGAGGTCGAACACGCGGGCGGCGGCGGCAAAGCCGAACACATGCGTCTTGCCCATGAAACCCGACCCGATAAGGCCAAGGCGGAGCGTCTTCTTCATTTTCACTGATCCTCGGATGTCTGCGGCCTCCTCAGGCCGGATGAATGCAATTATCTTTGCGGAATGGTTGAATTGTCAATGTTTGTTTTGTATTGCTTCATCAGTCGTGCACAGAGGATGCCGACGCCCCTATCTATCGCGATCATGGTGCCGGTCTGCTCCACAGCCCTCGCCAATCGCCCCTGCCCTGGAGCCCGAACATGAAAGCCAGACTCGGCATTGCCCCCATTGCATGGTGGAACGACGACCTGCCGGAAATCAGCAGCGACATCTCGCTGGAAGGCTGCCTTGCCGAAGCCGCGCAAGCCGGCTTCACCGGCATGGAGACCGGCCGGCGCTTCCCGATGGACGCGGCCGTGCTGCGCCCCATCCTCGAAAAACATGGCATCCAGGTCTGCGGCGGCTGGTTTTCCGGCCTCCTGCTCGACGGCGACATCGAGGCCGAGAAGGACCGGATCGCCGCGCAGATGGCGCTGTTCAAGGC
>CAMFKC010000461.1 GCA_945956975.1 uncultured Methylocystaceae bacterium
CGCAGGTTCCATCCGCGCGCAGGCTCTGGATCGCTTCTTCTTCCTCAGAGGCGAAATAGGCGGCGGCCGGGCAGGCGCGCAGCGCTTTCAGCACGGCGTCATTGGCCAGAACGTCAAGCTTCTTCTGGACGTCGCCGTCGGCGTTGGCGCCGCCCGCGGCCGCGCCCAGCGCCCCCGCCAGCGGACCCAGCCGCACGATGTCGGAAATTTCGATGCTCGCCGTTGCGAGCGCGGCCACTGTCGCCGCCACGCCCGCTCGATCAGGGCCCGCGTCCCGCCAGCGCGCGAGAAAGGCATCCAGATCTTCTCCAGCCGCGCCGCGCGGCAGTCCGATCGCGCCAGTCATCTCGCTTCTCCCGACGGCTTGAACACCGCTTGGCCGCCAGACTGGATCTCCTCCAGCAAAAAGGAAATTTAAAAAAATCGAATTTTGTTTTAGTTTTGTTGAATGACCGATTTCCGCGGCCTGACCTGGAAACAATTGCGCGCCCTCGCCGCGACGGTCGAGGCCGGTTCAGTCTCCGGCGCCGCCAAGGCGCTGCGGGTCACGCCGCCAGCCATCACCACGCAATTGAAACTGCTGGAAGTCGAGGCCGGCGCTCCGCTGTTCGACCGAACCACGAGCGGGTTTGCGCCGACCGACATCGGCGCGGAATTCCTGGCCGCCGCGCGCGACATCGAACGCATTGTTGCGCAGACCAGCGAGCGGGTCGCCGCCCTGCGGTCAGGCGCCGTCGGCTCGGTGGTCTTCGGCGTGGTCTCGACCGGGAAATACCTGGCGCCCTCGATGGTTGCGCGATTCCGCAGGGCCTATCCCGACATTCGCGTGAACCTCGCCGTCGGCAACCGCAGCGAGATCGTGCGCGGTCTGGAGCGCAGCGAGTATGACCTGCTGCTGATGGGCCGTCCGCCCGCCCATATCGATGTGGAGAGCGTCCCGCTCGGCGATCACCCCCATGTGCTGATCGCGCCAGCGGATCACCGCTTGGTCGGCGACAGCGAAATCCTGCCTGAAGACTTGTTGCAGGAGCGCTTTCTGGCGCGCGAGCCGGGCTCTGGCACGCGCATGCTGATGGAGCGTTTCCTCGAGCGTCTGGGCGGCGGTCGTCCATTCGACCTGACGGAGATGGGCTCCAACGAGACCATCAAGCAGTCCGTCATGGCTGGCCTCGGCGTTGCGATCATTTCCGCTCATACCTGCATGGCGGAACTGAAGGACGGCAAGCTGGTGGCCCTTCCTGTCGTCGGCCTGCCGCTGGTGCGGCAATGGTTCCTGCTCCACCGCGTCAACCGCCAATTGACCCGGGCCGCCGAAATTTTCCGGAGCTATGTTTCCGACAACCGGCGGGACTTCTTTCCGAAGATCGGACCGAGCGACTTTCGCGCGTGACAGGGTGGCCCGGCAGAGCGCTATTTGCTGGCGGCTGGCCCGAACGCCACGGCGATGCGGCTCTCGGCGGCGCCGCTGATCTGGATCGTCACGGGGGCCGCAGAAAGTTCGAAGCGCACGCTTTTGCGCATGCCCGGGCATCCCTGCTTGCCGCTGAACGCAACCGACTTGAGCCGCTGACCATTCTGCGCCACGTCTATCCACGCCTCGGCCGACAGGGTGATCTGGTAGAGGCCCGGAACGGGCGGCGCCTCTGCGAAAACGACGCCGCCAAAAGCGGCTGGCTGTTTCGGCTGGCGCTCTGGCGGCAGCGGATAGGCCACATCGGCGAAGGGTTGCAACTGCAGGACGGCGGCATCGTCCGCGCGGAGTGCGCCGCCGCTTTCGACGCTGCGCAGCCCGGGCGCAGTCAGGCGCTGCAACTCCCGCTGCAAGGGCCATGCAAAGGCGGCGCAGGCTGCTTCGTCGGCCCGCGTCGTCACGGTCGAGAATGGAGCGAGGATCCCGGCCGTCGCGCCAAAAGCGATGACGAAGCTGATCTGGCGAAACGTGGCTTGCATTCCTCTTCTATATCTTTTTGGATATAGGAAAGCAAAGCCGCCATCGGCTGGAGAGGCGCCATGAAACTAATGAAACTGATCGCCACGCTGGCGTCGATCGCCACGCTGGCCCTTTCGGGTCAAGCGCGCGCGGAACAGGCCGGGAGCGCCGCCGCGGTCGCGCCGTCGGCAACGGCGACAAATGTCGCCGTCGCTGCGAATTTCACCGAACCGGTGAAGGAGATCGGCGCGCTTTTCAAGGCTAAGACCAGCTTCGACGCGGTGTTCAGCTTTGGACCTTCCGGCCAGTTCTACACGCAGATCACGCAGGATGCGCCGTTCCAGGTCTTCCTGTCCGCTGACGAGAAGCGGCCAAAAGACGCGGTCGAGGCAGGCCTCGCTCTGGCCGAAACGCGCTTTACCTACGCGGTCGGCAAGCTCGTCCTCTGGAGCAGGTCGCTGGATCTGGCGAAGGGCGAGGAGGTTCTCAAAGCCGGCTCCTTCTCGAAAATCTCGATCGCCAATCCGGCCGGAGCGCCCTACGGGGCCGCCGCCATCGAGACGATGAAGGCGACGGGGACCTACGACGCGTTGCAACCGAAGATCGTGCAGGGCAACTCGATCGCGCAGGCATTTCAGTTCGTCGACACCGGCAATGCCGAACTCGGCTTCGTCGCGCTGTCGCAACTTGCGAAGGTCACCGCGGGCTCGCGCTGGATGGTGCCGCAGTCCCTCTACAAGCCGATCCTGCAGGACGCAGTGCTCCTGAAGAAAGGCGCCGACAGCGCGCCCTCCAAGGCCTTTCTCGCCTTTCTCAAGACGCCTGAGGCGCGCGCAATCATCGAGAAATACGGCTACGCGCTGGGCCAATAGGCCTCACCCGAAATAGCCTCTCCGGACGCCAGATTGCCCGGCAAAGCGGCGCTTCGCCGGGCGATGCGCACAGGCCAACAATCAAGTTACGGTTTTTAGGGCGCCTTCGATCTGGCCTGCCTCCGGCACGAGCATTGCATGTAGCCGTGGGCCAACAGCGAGGCGCCGATGACGACGACGACGGTCCGGGCGGATCCATCTGCCGTTTCCTTCGACACCGCGACGACAGCCCTCGTCGTCATCGACATGCAGCGGGATTTTCTAGAGCCCGGCGGCTTCGGCGCGGCGCTCGGCAATGACGTATCCCTGTTGCGCAGCGCGATCGAACCCGCGCGAACGATGATCGCCGCAGCGCGCGCGGCGGGCGTTGTAGTCATCCACACCCGAGAAGGCCATCGCGAAGATCTGGCC
>CAMFKC010000462.1 GCA_945956975.1 uncultured Methylocystaceae bacterium
CCGCAGATGTTGTTCGGGCCGCTGCTCGTCAGCGTCGTCTGGCGCAGCCTGTTCGAACCCTACCAGCCGCTCGACGTCGCAGGCATGCTCGGCGCCTTTCGCGACATGCTGCTCGACACGAACCCCAAAGGCGCAAACGCATGAACGCCGCCAAGAAGATCGTTCCGCTGCTCGTCGTGCTCGCGCTCGCCATCGGCGGCTGGCAATGGTGGAAGGGGCATGCGGCCGCCGGCGGTCCGCTCGTGCTGCAAGGCAATGTCGAGGTGCGGCAGGTCAATGTCGGCTTCAAGGTCGCGGGCCGCATCCAGTCGCTCGCCGTGGACGAGGGCGCGAGCGTGAAGCAGGGCCAGCGGCTGGCCTCGCTGGACAAGGTCTATTTCGAGGACGCGCTGCGCCAGTTGCGCGCGCAGGCCGACCAGTCCGCCGCCAATCTCGCGAAGATGGAAGCGGGCAACCGGCCGGAAGAGATTGCGCAGGCCGAAGCCGTCGTCGCCGACCGCGAGGCGTCTGCGGCCAATGCGAAGGCCGCCATCGAGCGCGCGACGCAATTGCTCAAGTCGAACGCCGGGACGCAGAAGGCCTATGACGACGCGCTGGCCGCCAGCCGACAGACCGACGCGCAACTGCAATCGGCGCGGCAGGCGCTGCGCCTGATGAAAGCGGGCTTCCGCAAGGAAGACATCGAGATCGCGCGCGCGCAGCTCGCCGACCGCAAGGCCGCCATCGAGATCGCTGAGCGCCAGCTCGCCGACGCCGATTTGCTTGCGCCGAGCGACGGCGTGGTGCTGAGCCGCGTGCGCGAGGCCGGCGCCATCGTCAACGCCGGCGAGACCGTGTTCGTCTTGAGCCTGACCAATCCGGTGTGGGTGCGCACCTATGTGTCCGAGCCCGACCTCGGCCGGGTGAAGCCCGGCATGAAGGTGGCGCTGCAGACCGACGCCCCGGGCGCGCAGCCGCTGAAGGGGACGGTCGGCTTCATTTCCACCACGGCCGAATTCACGCCCAAGACCGTTGAGACACGGGAGTTGCGCACCGCGCTCGTCTATCGCATCCGCATCGTCGCGGAGGACCCGCAGGGCGTCCTGCGGCAGGGCATGCCGCTGACCGTGACGCTGCCGGACGATGCGACGGCGGGCGGCGCGCAATGAGCGAGGCGCTCGTCCGCATCGAGGCGCTGACCAAGGCCTTCGCGGCCGACGCGCCCGCCGCGATCCAGGCGCTGACGACGACCATCAAGGCTGGACAGGTGACCGGGCTCGTCGGCCCCGACGGCGCCGGCAAGACGACGCTGATGCGCCTGATCGCCGCGCTGCTGACGCCGAGCGCCGGGCGAGTCGAGGTGCTCGGCCTCGACGTGGCGACGCAGGGGCCTGCGATCCACGACACGATCGGCTACATGCCGCAGCGCTTCGGCCTCTACGAAGACCTGACGGTGATGGAGAACCTGCGGCTCTACGCTGACCTGCGCGGCCTGCCCGACAGCGAACGCAAGGCGACCTACGCGCGGCTGCTCGCCTTCACCGATCTCGCGCGCTTCACCGACCGGCTCGCCGGCGCGCTCTCGGGCGGCATGAAGCAGAAGCTCGGGCTCGCCTGCGCCATGCTGCGCTCGCCGAAGCTTCTGCTGCTCGACGAGCCGAGCGTGGGCGTCGATCCGATCTCGCGGCGCGAACTCTGGCGCATGGTCTATGCGCTGATCGACCAGGGCGTCGGCGTGGTGTGGAGCACGGCCTATCTCGACGAGGCCGAGAATTGCGCCGAGGTGATCGTGATGGAGGCGGGCCGTGTCCTGTACCAGGGCGATCCAAAGGCGATGACGGCGACGATGCAGGGACGGGTGTTTCGCGTCGCGGGCGCGGGGGCGGAACGCCGGACGCTGCTGGCGCGCGCGCTGACGGATGGCCAGGTGATCGACGGCGTGATGCAGGGCGCGGCGATCCGGCTCGTGATGGCGGAAGGCGCCCGCGCGCCGGAGCCTGCCGCCATCGGCGCGCCGGCGGGCGCCACAATCGAGCCGGCTGCGCCGCGCTTCGAGGACGCCTTCGTCGCGGCGCTCGGCGGAACGCCGAAGCACGCGCTGTCGATCCCCGAACGCCGGACCATCGGCGGCGACGGCGCCGTTCCCGTGGAGGCGCGCGGCTTGACGCGCCGCTTCGGCGCCTTCACGGCGGCCGACCACATTTCCTTCCGCATCAACCGCGGCGAGATTTTTGGCCTGCTGGGCCCGAACGGCGCGGGCAAATCTACGACTTTCAAGATGATGTGCGGGCTGTTGCGCCCGAGCGAGGGCGCGGCGCTGGTCGACGGGCTCGACCTCTACGCGGCGCCGTCCGCCGCGCGCGCGCGGCTCGGCTACATGGCGCAAAAATTCTCGCTCTACGGCGATCTCTCCGCGCGCCAGAACCTGGAATTCTTCGCCGGCGCCTACGGGCTTTCGGGCGCGAAGCGCCGCGCTGCGGTCGACCGCGTGATCGAGACCTTCGATCTCGGGCCGTATGCCAAGACCAACGCCGGCGAACTGCCGCTTGGCTTCAAGCAGCGCCTCGCACTGTCGGCGGCCATCATGCATGAGCCGCCCGTCCTCTTTCTCGACGAGCCCACCTCCGGCGTCGATCCGCTGACGCGGCGCGAGTTCTGGGCCTACATCAATTCGATGGTCGGGCGCGGCGTGACGGTGATGGTGACGACGCATTTCATGGACGAAGCCGAATATTGCGACCGCGTAGCGCTGATCTACCGCGGCCGCGCGATCGCCACTGGCACGCCGGAGGAATTGCAGCGCTCCGTGCGCAGCGCCGAGCGCCCGGAGCCGACGCTGGAGGACGCCTTCATCGCGCTGGTCGAAAAGAGCGAAGCCGCGCAGGAGGCCGCAGCATGAGCGAGCAGCCCGGCCGGGCGCGCCGCATCCGCGCGCTGATCGTGAAGGAGAGCCTGCAGGTCGCGCGCGATCCCTCGAGCTTCGTCGTCGCCATCGTGCTGCCGGCGCTACTGCTGTTTCTTTTCGGCTTCGGCATTTCCTTCGACGCGGCGCGGCTGAAGATCGGGCTCGTCATCGAGGAGCCGACGCCGGCGGCCCGCGATTTCGCGACTGCGCTCACCAACACGCCCTATTTCGCGGTGCGCCAGGCGACCGACCGGCGCGCCTTCGCCGACGATCTGGCGGCAGGCAAGATCAACGGCATCGTCACGCTTGCAGGCGACTTCTCCGAGC
>CAMFKC010000463.1 GCA_945956975.1 uncultured Methylocystaceae bacterium
GGGGAATAGGGTCCAAGTGAGAACCCTATTTGGCGCAAAGCGGGACCGAATAGGGTTCTGAATCCGAACACCTATAATAGCCATATCCAGCGCTCGCGCGGCGACGCATTCCATCAGCGAAGCAGGCGCGAGCGCGGCGAGTAGCCAAGAGATTTCGATGTTAGGAACGACAAAATGACTTGGCCGAACCCGTCCTTTACGCGTTGGCTCGGCGGTCCCGATCGCGCCATCGTCGAAAGCGGACTCACCCTGGACATCCATCGCATGGCGAAAAGGCTGCCCATGGGAAGGGGATCGTCTATCGCCGGGCGGTGGCAATGGACATGGGGCGGTGAAGTGTCGGCGACGATCGGCTATCGGATCGTTCGCACAAGTGGGTACTCGGCCGATCTTCAGCTTAACTATCGTAATGCTGGCGAGTCTGTCGCACAGGCGATCCGGTTGAATGCCAGGCCTTGCCGGTTCGGGGGGCAGCGCTGGTACGCGACTTGTCCCCATACGCGCCGCAGCGCAGCCAAACTATACCTGCCATCGGGAGGGCCGCGTTTCCTATCGCGGCACGCGTACCGCTTGGGCTATCGCTCGCAATGCGAGGGTCCGATCGGAAGGATGATGCTTCGGCGAGACCGCCTCGCCGCGCGCAGCGGCATAGACTACGACTGCCCGGCGAAGCCGAAGGGGATGCGCTGGCGTACCTTTGACCGGATTATGGACCGCATCGACGCTTATGACGACGCGTGGGGCGTCGAGATGATGGCGCGGTTCGGCATCCGATTCTGATCGCGGGAAATCGGCGAATTCTAGCGCCGTGCTACCCCGGTGCTACCCCGGCTCCGCTGAAAGCCCCGCAGGCAGCCAACTCAATTCGCAAAACCGTTATTTTTCCGGAAGATAAATGGCGCGCCCGAAAGGATTCGAACCTCTGACCCCCAGATTCGTAGTCTGGTGCTCTATCCAGCTGAGCTACGGGCGCGCGGGACCGGCTTTTGCCGAATCCGGCTTCGGCGGCGAAGCGCCGAGGCAGCGACCGTCTAACCGGTCGCCGCGGCAAAGGCAAGTCGCCTTTGCACAATCAGGATTTCGCTTGCGCGATCAAGCTGCTCGATTGGGCGGGCAGGGTTATTTCGAACGCCGCGCCCGGCCAAGCGGGGTCATCGGCTTGGGCTAGCGCGATCGTTCCGCCGTGGGCGCGCACCAGATCGGCCGCAATGGCGAGGCCCAGGCCGGTGCCGCCGGGCCGCACAGCGCCGCGGAAGGCGGAGAACAGATTGTCGCGCGCCGCTGGCGGCAAGCCCGGCCCGTTGTCGGCTACCAGGATGGACACGCTCCCGTTAATTCGTGACGCCGCCAGCCGGATCGCTGGCGCGCCTGCGCTGGACCCGGCGCTGTCCAGGGCCTCGACCGCATTGCGGAAAAGGTTCAGCAGCGCGCGAAAAAATTGTTCGCGATCGACCTCGATGATGAAATCGGCCGGCGCATCGTTGCGGAATTCGATGGGCGCGCGCGTGGACAGCATGGCCGTTTCCGCCGCTTCGGCCGCCATCAGCCGCAAGGGCGTGGGCGCCGGGCGCGGCGTCTCGTCCACGGAGCGCCCATATGTGAGCGTGGCCTGGCAGAAGCGGATGGCGCGGTCGAGAGTCGAGACGAGCTTGGGCGCAAGACGCACGACCAGAGGATCCGACGCGGAGGCCAGGCGGTCGGAAATAAGTTGGGCGGAGGTCAACATGTTGCGCAGGTCGTGGTTGATCTTCGCGACCGCCAGTCCGAGCGCGGCGAGACGCTTCTTCTCGTTGAGTTCGCGGGCCAGCGCGCGCTCCATGTCGGCCAGCGCCTCTTCAGCGGCGCCGATCTCGTGGCCGGCGCCGGACGGGGCGATGATCTTGGTAGCGTCTTCCGGCGCTGCGGCGAAGGCGACGACATTGCCGGTCAGCCGGCGCACCGGCGCCAGCACCATGATCGAGAGCGCGGCCACGGCCAGCAGCGCCACGATCAGCGAAATCGCGAGCGACAGCAGCAGGATGTTCAGCGAGTAGCTGCGCATCGCCGCCTTCAGCGGCGCCTCGTCGATCGCGACTTCCACGAATTCCGCGCCCATCGGCGCCTCGCCGCGCACGTCCAGCACGCGGCCGGGCTTGGCCAGCAGCGTGCCAAATGACGCGACAATGGCGTCCCAGGGACTTTGGGCGCGAAGATCGGCGAGTTCGTCGATCTGCGGCGGCATGTCGGAGACCGCCAGCATGCGACGGCTTTCCGCGCGCTTGAGGACGATCATGCGCGCGCCCACGCTGTCCAGAATGGCGACCTTCAAGCTCTGGGGCACCATGCCTTCCGGCGCCGCGTCGAGCACGAGCGCGGCCGTGTAGGCCGCCGAGAGGCGCGTGCGCAGCCAGTTGTTGCGGAAATTGGCGATGGAGGGAATGTAGATCGCGATTTCGGCCAGCAGCACGAAGGCTACGATCAGCAGCAGCACCCGGCCGGCAAGACCGAAACGCGGCAGGCGGATGGCGCTCCCGTGCCCTGCGCCGGGCTGAATGCTCGTGTCCTCGTCCATCGTTCACCCGAACCGGCGCAGGAAGCGCAGCACGCTCCGCACCCATGGCTTTTCCAGCGTCTCTGCATAGACGCCGAGCGCCGCGCGCCGTGTGACCTCGGACACGGTCGGATAGGCGAATATCGTATTCGCCAGATCCTGGACGAGAAGGCCTTTCGAGAGCGCGAGCGACCAGGGCGCGATCAGTTCGCCGGCCCCGCGGCCCACGATCCCACAGCCGAGCACGCGGCCGTCGCGCGCGGCGACGACCTTGATGTGGCCCGCCATCGCGCCCTGCGCGCGGGCGCGGTCGTTCTCGGCGAGGCTCCAGCGCAAAATGCGAATATTGCGGTTGCGCTTGCGCGCAGCCTCCTCCGACAGGCCGACCCAGGCGATCTCGGGATCGGTGTAGGTCACCCGCGGCACATTCTCGTGACGCGGGCGGGCCGGCAGGCGAAACAGGATCTGCCGCAGCACGAGGCCCGCATGGTAATTGGCCGCGGAGGTAAGTTGCGCGACGCCGCTGACGTCGCCGACCGCGTAGACGCGGCGGTTGCTGGTGCGCAGGTTGGCGCCGGTCGTCACACCCGCGAGGTTGTAGCTGCCGCGCTGGCGGATGGCGTCGGCCGGCGCGTTCATCAGCTCGATGGTGGCGCGCAGGGCATCGGGCATGTAC
>CAMFKC010000464.1 GCA_945956975.1 uncultured Methylocystaceae bacterium
ATCTCGAGGAAGGCGAACCCTACTCGCCGAAGCGGCTCGCGGACACGCGAACATCGGTCTCGCAGATCGAGGCGATCGGCGGCGTGCGCGTCGAGGACGGCGAAAAGCTCGACGCCAACGGCAATCTGCCGATCCTCGTCGAGACCAGCGAGCGCAAGCGGCACGCGGTTGCGCTGTCGGCGCTCTACTCGAATGTCGACGGGCCGGCCGTGCGCGCTTCCTGGACGGATCGCAATCTGTTCGGCGGCGCCGAGCGCCTGCGGCTCGACGCCGAGGCCGGCATCGCAACCATCGGCGGCGCATCGCAATTCAAGGGACTTTCGTCGCTCTCTTGGCGCAACGTGGTCGGGCGCGCCGGCGCAAGCTTCATCAAGCCGGCCATCGCGGGATCGCGCAACGATCTGCTGGTCGATGTCGCAGGCGTTCGCGAGAGCACCGATTATTATTACGCGAGCTATCTGAACGCGCAGGTCGCGCTGCGCCATCGCTTTACCGAATATCTGTCGGCGCAGATCGGCCTCGAGGCCGAAGCCGGCCGCACGGTCGACCTGTGGGGCGGGCATACTTACTCGCTGCTCGGCGCGCCGCTCGCGATCAGCTACGACTCGACCGACATCAAGCTTGCCCCGACACAGGGCGTGCGCGCCAGCCTGCGCATTGCGCCCTACATCAAGGCCCTGCCGCATGGGCTGACCATGGTGCAATCGAAGGCGCAGATCTCGACCTATCACGCCTTCGACGAGGAGGGCCGCTACATCATCGCCGGCCGCATCGGCGCGGGCTCGACCGTGGGCGCCAATGTCGCCGATGTTCCGGCCAACCGCCGCTTCTTCGTCGGCGGCGGCGGATCGGTCCGCGGCTACCGGTATCGCTCGCTCTCGCCGCATAACGGGTTCGACGGACCGACGGGCGGCTTGAGCTATCTCGAAGCTTCGCTCGAGGCGCGCATTCGCGTGACCGACACGATCGGCGTCGTTCCCTTCGTCGATGCTGGCTCGGCCTTCGACAGCGCCTTTCCCAATTTCAAATCCTCGATCCGCGAATCCGTCGGCCTCGGCCTGAGATACTTCACGCCGATCGGCCCGATCCGCCTCGACTTCGCCGTGCCTATCGCCCGGCGGCAGGGCGACAGCAAATTCGGGGTGCTGATCGGCGTCGGAGAGGCATTCTGATGGCGCGCGCCGGCCGCATCCTGCGCATCTTCGGCGTGATCGTCGGCGGCCTCGGCCTGTGCGTCGTCGCGCTCGGGTTGTTCGCCAACAGCGGCGCCGGCGGCGCGCTGATCGCCGGCTATGTTGCCCGCGTTGCGTCCGCGCCTGGCTCCGTCTTGACCATCGGCGGGCTGGATCATGCGCTCGGCGGCGCGCCGGTGGTGCGCGACATCGCCATCGCCGACGCGAACGGGGTGTGGTTCAAGATCGACCGTGTCGAAATGCGCTGGCGGCCCTTCGCGCTGCTGCACGGCGTGGCGGATATCGACGCGCTGGATGTCGGCGCAGTCGACGTGCTGCGCAAGCCGCTCGCAGCGCCGCCGCTGCCGAACCAGCCCGGCGTGATCGAGACGATCCGTGCAGCGATCGCATGGCGCCCGCCCGTCGCGGTGCGCCTGGGATCGCTGACGGTCGGCAGGGTCGCGCTCGCCCAGCCGACGCTCGGCGCCGCCGCTTCGCTGTCGCTCGCAGGCTCCGCCGATCTCGGCGCGAGCGGGTCGTCGGCGCGCGCGACGCTGGACGCGCGGCGCCTGGACGCGCCGGGGGCGATCACCCTGCGCGCCGACATCGCGGGCGACGGCGCGAAGCTGAAACTCTCGGTGGACGCCTCCGAGCCGCAGGGCGGCCTGGTCGCGCGGCTGGCCGACATTCCCGGCCTGCCGCCGGTCGAAGCCCATCTGACAGGCGACGGCACGCTCGACGCCTTCGCCGCCAAGCTCGACGCCCGCGCCGGCGAGGTGGCAGATGCAACGGGCAGCGCCACGATCAAGCGCGAGGGCGCGCAGCGGCGCGTCGGCTTTGATCTCTCTGCGCGGCTGGCGGCGCTGCTGCCAAAGGATGTCGCCGCGCTGTTCGAGAACGCGACGCGGGCGACGGGCGCCGGCGCCATTGCCGATACCGGCGCCGTGCAACTCGATGCGCTCACGCTCGACGCATCGGCCTTCCGGCTCGACGGCGCAGGCGCGCTTGCGCCCGACGGCAAGCTTTCCGGCAGAGCGCAGATCGCCGGAAAGCCGGCGCAGCAGGGCGCGGCGTTCGCTGCGAGGACGCTGCAAGCATATGCGACGCTCTCCGGCTCGCTGGCGGCGCCCGAAGGCGTCGCGCGCGTGCTGATCGAGGATGCGCGCGGGCCGATGGGACGGATCGGCCATGTCGATCTCGACGCATCGCTCGCGCCGGCGTCGAACGCGGCGGGCGCCTTCGACATCGCCGCGAAGGGCAATGCGACCGGCCTCGCGCTTGCGGACGCCGCTTTGGCGGAAGCGCTGGGCGATAGCGCGAAGCTCGATTTTCGCGCGCGCGCCGAAAAGCTCGACCAGATGGATGTCGGCGTCGCCACGCTGACGACAGGCGCAGCCGACATCGCCTTTACCGGACGCGCCGGCCTCAACCTTCTCGATGGACGCGCGCGCATTTCCGCCGCGGACCTTTCGCGTTTCTCGGGGCTGGCGAAGACAAGCCTGAAAGGCGCTCTCGCGCTGAACGCGACCCTGTCGGGTTCGCCTCGCACGGGCGCGATCGCCGCTGCGCTCGACGGCGGCGTGGCCCAGCCTGCAATCGGCGTCGCTGCCGTCGATGGCCTGCTCGGCAAGCGTCTGTCGATCGCGGGCAAGGCGGCGCTGGCCAATGGCGGCGTTACATTCGACAAGCTGCAATTGACCGGCGAACGCGCGAGCGCGACCGTCGACGGGGCCGCCACACAGGACACGGCCGACCTCATTGCGAAATTGTCCATACCCGATCTTAGGCGCGCCGATCCGCGCCTGACGGGCCGCGCCGATGCCGACGTCAATCTCAAGGGATCGCTGCGCAAGCTGGATGCGACATTCAAGATTCTGGCGCAGGATGCGAGCGCGATCGGTCGCGCCATCCCGAACCTGTCCCTCACGGGTGAAGCGCAAGATGTCACCGGCGCGGCGAAGATCGCGGCGACGCTCGTCGGCGACGTCGACGTCAAGCCGACGCGCGGCGCGCTGTTGGCGCAGCGC
>CAMFKC010000465.1 GCA_945956975.1 uncultured Methylocystaceae bacterium
CTCCGCGAGATCGTAGGAACCCGCGACGTTCACCAGCATGTAGCCCGGCGTCTTGAATCGCGTGATCGAGAAATCGCGCGTGCCGTCGATCCAGCCGCCGACCCGAATCACGCTGGCCGACAGGCTGAGCTTGTCGATCGGCTTCCATGTCGCCTGCAGGCTGGCCTTGCGGCGCGGGCGGCGCAGCAGGTCGGGCTGCGGCGTGCCTTCGACAAGCTGGCGCACCAGTTCGGTCTGGATCGCGGCCGCGGTCGTGCCGATCGCGCTCGCATCGCGCGCGACCGTCCAGGTGTAGTCGGCGCGGATCGTCAGCTGCTCGATCGGCCGCACCTGCGCGAAGGCCTCGACGCCATAGGTCTTGCCGCTCCCCAGATTGACGAGCGTGGACGTGAAGGTCGTCGGATCGAACTGCGTGTTGATGAGATCCTTGATGCGGTTGCGGAAGTAGGTCGCGCCGAAGCGGAACCGGTCCTCGAACACCGGCTGCTCGAATCCGACGTCGAAGCCGCGGCTCTGCTCGGGCTGCAGGTTCGGATTGGCGAAATAGAAGAAGGCGGGGTAGCTCACGTAGAGCTGGTTCAGCGTCGGCGCCATGAAGCCCGTGCCATAGCTCGCCTTCAGAATCGTGTTGGTCCACGGCACGCGGAACGAGGGCGCGACGCGGAACGTCGTGTGGCCGCCGAACTGGCTGCTGCGGTCGCGCCGGATGTTCGCTGTCACGAAGAAGCGGTCGAAATAATTGCCGACATATTCCGCATAGCCCGCGGTATTGGTCACCGCCGCCGACGTCGCGGTCTGCGAGGGATCGAGCATGGGAATGTCGAGCCAGTCGCGCTGCGTCTCTGCGCCCGCGATCAACTTGTGCCCAGCCACGACCTCGAACTCGCCGCGCCAGTCGAACTTCGTGCGCTGGCCGATGTATTGATAGGGCGGCTGGTAGCCAGTGGAGAAGAAGGTCGGCGTCTGGTCGCCGGGCTTTGCCCATGTGTCGGCGCGCATGTGCGAGACGCCGAACCAGCTCTTGAAGCGCCCATCGAACAGGTTCGCCGTGCCTTCCGCGCGCACGTAGCCCTGCTTGTCGTGCTGCACGTCTTGCCGCGCATTGGGCGAGGAGAAGGCGAAGCCGTAGGGAAGTCCGAAATCGTCGGTCGTGAAGCGCTGCGTCGAATCCGTGTAGCGGCCCACGAGATTGACCCCGAACATGTCGGTGAGTTGCGCTCCCACCTTCGAGGAGAAAGTGAGATTGCGATAGGAATTGTTGTTGACGGGTATGCCCGGTGGCACGAGTTCCGGCGGCGTCACCGGCAGATTGCCGACGCTCTGGCGCTGGATGTTGATGGCATAGTTCACCCGCTCGTGCGAGCCGCGCACGCCGATCATGCTGTTGAGCGTGCCGAAGGAGCCGCCTTCGTTGAAGGCGGTGAACTTCGCCGGGCCCTCGCCCTTCTTCGTCGTGATCAAGATCACGCCGCCGATCGCGTCCGAGCCGTAGAGGCCGCTCTGGGGCCCGCGAAGCACCTCGATCCGCTCGATGTCGCCTGCGAGCAATTGCCCGAAATCGAACACGCCGTTGGCGGTTGCGGGATCGTTGGCCTCGATGCCGTCGATCAGCACCTTCACATGATTGGCGTTCGTGCCGCGCATGAACACGGTCGTATAGCCGCCGGGCCCGCCGGTCTGGACAACGTTCAGGCCGGGCACGGTCTGCAGGATTTCCGGCGCCGAGCGGCGCTGCATCTGCTGGATCTGTTCGGCCGTGACGACCGTCACCGAACTGCCGGTCTGGTCGTTGGGCGTCGGCGTAGAATTGGCGACGACGTTGATTTCCTCGAGCCGCTCGACGCGCTGTGCGAGGGCGGATGTCGAGAAGGCGACGAGGAAAGCGGCGGGCGCGACATGCGCGAGCGCGCTACGGCGCAAGGCGCCGGAGGCAGGGACAGAATGCATGAAGAATCAAACTCGCAGCGAGCGTGGACCGTCACTGCGATCGATCGCGACGCCTGCGAGAGCAGGCGCCGAAACCTCTTCGAGACACCCCGCCCGAAGCCATCGCGCGTGACCACGACTGATGGCAGGTCTCCTGGCTCGCGGGTCGTTGCCTCCAACCGCCTTCCCGCGGAATCCGCAGTGGCATGTCGGCTGTCGGCTCGCCGCTTACAGTTGCGGGGGCAGCTGCGGTATTGGGCGAACCCGCACCGCATTCCCTTTTCAGCCCTCGCGGGCGCCATCGCGGACACCTATCGGTTGCGGCGCTTAAAGAGTCAATACGATGTCGAGCGCAACCGGGATCATCGCGTTGCGCCGCGGCGCCGATTTTCGTAATGTCCGGCGCGATGGTTCTCCGGCGGCCCGCCGCCGGGGAGAATCGGGAATGCGGTGCGGCTCCCGGGCCAAATCCGCAGCTGCCCCCGCAACTGTGAGCGGCTAGGCGCGAAACCATAGAGCCACTGGCTGCGATCCTTCTCCAGTTGGATCGCGCGCAGCCGGGAAGGCGGTTTCGACGCCAGTGAACCGCGAGTCAGGAGACCGGCCATCTGCAGCGTGGGACCGGACGGGGTGTTCCGGATAGGCCTTCGCAAGCTGGAGGCTTTCGTGCTGGTTGCAGACCCGCCCATCGAGGAGCAAGGCGCCGCATTGGCGCCCGCGGTGCTGCTGCCGCTGGCCGCGCCGCTCGGCGTCGCGGCCGAAGGCGCAGCAGCGGCCTTGACGCTTCCCCCGGATCTCGCGCCCGCGATCCTGCGGAGCATGCCCGCAGCCACCGGCGCCAAGCCCAATGCGGCGCTCGCCATATCGCTCGCGCTGCACGTCGGCCTCGTTGCCGGCATTCTCGGCGTCGCGACCAGCGACCTCTCCTCCGGCGATGGCGATGTCGACGCCATCGAACTCGTGATCGAACAGGCGAACGATCCTGCCGGCGAAGCGCCGGCGCAGGCGCCCGCGAACACGGAAGTTGCGAAGGCGGAGGTCGCGGAGCCTCCGGCGCCTGCGCTTGTGGCCACGCCCGAACCTGTTCCTGCGCTCGTGCAGGCTGAACCGCCGCAGACGCTTGCGGCCGCGCCCGAACCTCTCTCGCCGCCGCCGCAGCCCGAAGCGGCCGCGGCCGCGCCGCAGCCCGACCCCGCCTTGCTGCGCAAGCAGGACGAGGAGCGGCGCGCCGCCGAAGCGCAGGCGCAGGCCGAGGCGCAGCGCGCTGCAGAGA
>CAMFKC010000466.1 GCA_945956975.1 uncultured Methylocystaceae bacterium
CCCCTATCGCGCAGCCGGCACGCGAGCGCCGCGCTCAGCCCGCCGCCCGCGCTGTCGCCGCCGACGATGATGTCTTTCGGCGCATAGCCCTGCGCGCGCAGGAAACGCCACGCGGTGAGCGCGTCGTCACAGGCGGCGGGAAACTTGTGTTCGGGCGCGAGGCGATATTGCACGGCGAAGGTCCGCACGCCCGCCGCGCGGCCGGCCTCCGTCACCATGCGGCGATGGCTGACGATCGAGCCCGAGCAATAGCCACCGCCGTGAAAGAACATCAGCACGCGCGAGGCGTTCGCGCCCGGCGCGATCGAGAATTCGCCGATCAGCCCGTCGCCGAACTGTACGCTTTCCAGTGTGATGTCGGGCGCCGGCGGCCAATGCGCGCCGATCTCCTCGATGCGCGCGCGCCGTTCCGCCCAGCCGACAGGCCGGGCCTTGGCGACGAGCAGCGCGCGGATTGAGTCGATTTCATTCTGGGCCATTGAAGCTCCCCCGTCCGGGGAATAGTGCCGCTCGCGTCGCCGCCGAGCAAACCCCCGATTTCCGGCGGCCCCGCGCTACGATACCCTCGCTTGCGAAAGCGAATCGCATGGGCGGCCCGAGCTATTACGAATTCTTCGCCGGCGGCGGCATGGCGCGCGCGGGGCTCGGGCCCGGCTGGCGCTGCCTGCTGGCGAACGATTTCGACGCCGCCAAGGCCCGCGCCTATGCCGGGAATTGGGGCGGCGAGCACTTCCGCCTGGAGGACATCCACAAACTGACCGCGGCGGACCTGCCCGGCCGCGCCGATCTCGCCTGGGCGTCCTTTCCCTGCCAGGACCTTTCGCTCGCGGGCGCAGGCCGGGGGCTCGAGGGGGCCCGCTCCGGCGCCTTCTACGGCCTGGCCGCCCTCGTCGCGAGCCTGCGCGCGGACGACCGCGCGCCAAAACTGCTGGCGCTGGAAAATGTCGTGGGCTTGCTCACGTCGAACGGCGGCGCGGATTTCGCCGCGCTCTGCCGGGCGCTGCAGGACCTCGGCTATCGGTTCGGCGCGCTGACGCTCGACGCGGTTCATTTCACGCCGCAATCGCGTCCGCGCCTGTTCGTCGTCGCGGTGGATCGCGGCCATCCGATCCCTGCGGATTGCCTGGCGCCCGCCTCGTCGCCCGACTGGGCCTCTGCCGCGCTTGTCCGGGCGCGCGAAAACCTCCCGCGCGATCTCGCCGGCGACTGGCTCTGGTGGCGCCTGCCCGCGCCGCCGCTGCGCAATCTGCAGCTGTCCGATCTCATCGAAACCGATCCGCCCGACGTCTCGTGGCTCGATCCGCAGAAGACGGTGCGGCTGCTCGACCTCATGGCCCCGCTGCATCGCGCCCGCGTCGAGGCGGCGCGCGAAGCGGGCGGACGAACGGTCGGCGCGCTCTATCGCCGTACGCGGCGCGACGGAAGCGGCAATCGCGTCCAGCGCGCGGAAGTGCGTTTCGACGGAATCGCCGGCTGCCTGCGCACGCCCGCGGGCGGGTCGAGCCGCCAGTCGATTCTCGTGATCGAGAACGGTCGCGTCCGCGCGCGGCTGCTGTCGGGCCGCGAGGCGGCGCGCCTCATGGGCCTGCCGGAGGATTACCGCCTGCCGAAAAGCTTCACGGACGCTTATCACCTGCTCGGCGACGGCGTCGCCGCGCCGGTCGTGCGGTTCCTGGCGCAGCATCTGCTGGAGCCGCTCGCCGGCCATCCCGCCGCGCCGCTGCTGGCGGCGGAATGAAGCGCCCGAAAAAACCGCCGCCCGACCGCTCTGCCATCATGCGCGCCGTGCCCGGCCGCGACACGTCGGCCGAGATGAAGGTGCGCCGCCTGCTGCGGCCCATCGCGCTCGGCTACCGCCTTCACCGCAGGGACATCCCCGGCAATCCCGACATCGCCTATGTCGGCGCCAGGAAAGCGATCTTCGTCCACGGCTGCTTCTGGCACGGCCACGACTGCCGCCGCGGCGCGCGGATGCCGAAGACCAATGCGGATTACTGGCGGGCCAAGATCGGCCGCAACCGCGCGCGCGACGCCCGCCACCTCGAAGAACTGGAGGCGCTGGGCTGGCGTGTTCTGACCGTCTGGGAATGCGAGCTTGCCGACCAGCCTGCGCTAACCGCGCGGCTCGCCGCCTTCATGCGCGGACCTTGAAACAAAAGAGGCGGCCACAAGGGCCGCCTCTCCAAGCGCGCGAAAAGCGCGTTCAGTACCGCGCCACGACCGGCCCGCCGCCGAAGGCGTTGAAGTGATAGTTCAGGCCGATGCGCACAACATGCTCGCCGACGCGCTGCTGGGCCGAAGACCCGAACACCAGCGGATTGGCGAAATTGGCCCCGATCTTCGTGTAGAGATACTCCACCTTCGTCGACCAATTGTCGGTAAAGGCGTATTCCACGCCGCCGCCCAGCGCCCAGCCGGTCGCCGTCTGGCTGATCGTGCCGCCGACCGGCAGCGGGAAATCGCCGATTCGCAACTGACCGAAAGCGAAACCGCCGGTGGCGTAGACCATCAGGCGGGGGTCGAACGGCGTCACGCCGAGCCGTCCGCGCAAAGTCGCAAACCACGGCGTCCTGCGGCCGATTCGGCCGCCGCCCACGCTTGAGCCCTGCCAGTCGGCTTCGAGGCCCGCCACGAACATCGGAGACACCTGATAGTTGAAGCCGACCTGCGGGCCGACCACGACGCCGCCGTGCGGATCAGACAGCGCGATGAAACCGCCCGGAACGAAGGCGATCGGCGCGCCGGCATTGAACTTGTCCATCCAGCCGTAGCCGATGCTGGAACCGGCGTAGAAGCCGTCCCAGGAATAGACGGACGCCGGCGAATAGGCGATCGCCGGCGGCGGCGGCGCCTTGCGGGTCGGAAGATCGGCCGCCTGCGCGGCGCCGACGGAGGTCGCGGCGAGCGCCGCGGCGGCAAGAAGCTTTTTCATCGTTGAGCCACCCTCGAGGCTGAGTCGTCACAGTTTGATTCTGGGAAAAGAGTGCACACGATTCGTTAACTATGTGGCAATGAAGCGGCCGCTTGCGGCCAATGCCGATCATCTGGGCAGTCGCGCGCGATTTGCCCTCGCACTGTTGCAATAACGACGCAGGAATATTGTTGCGGTCATGCTTCGCAAGCCCGTCGCGGATGGAGTAGCGTCGCGCGTCCCTTCATTTGAAACTCGTGAATCGCGCCATGACCCGTTCTCAAG
>CAMFKC010000467.1 GCA_945956975.1 uncultured Methylocystaceae bacterium
CCACGCCGGCAAACGCGAGATCCTCGTCGGGAACGGCGTCGATCGAGGCGCGTTCGACGATTGACGCGCCCGGATCGCTTCGCTGCCCGCCGTCACGCCCTGAACGAGCCGCCGAGCGTACGCCACATCGAGACGCCGCCCTGAAAATGGGCGACGTTTTCGAAACCTGCATTCTTGAGCTGACGCAGCGCGCTGCCTGAGCGCGCGCCGGACAGGCATATGAGCACGATCTTGCGATTGCGCGGCAGGTGCGTGGGATCGAACCGCGACAGCGGCAAGTTTTTCGAACCCGGCACATGGCCGCTGCGATATTCGTTTTGCTCGCGCACGTCGATCAGTTCGACCGCGCCCGCGTCCAGCTCCTTGCGCAGGTCGTCGAAGCCGATGACGTGCGAGGGGCCGGACTCGTGCGTGCGGCCGAAGAGTTTCGAGAACAGGGACATGTCGCTTCCTATTCGGCGGCGGGCGCGGTGAACTGCGCGTAGGCGTCGAGCGCGTGGCTCGCATACATGGCCGAGGGGCCCGCGCCCATGTAGATGGCCATGCCCAGCGTCTCCATCACCTCGTCGCGCGTCGCGCCCTGCTGCACCGCCGCCTTCACATGGAAGGCGATGCAATCGTCGCAGCGCACGGCCACCGAGATGGCGAGCGCGATCAGCTCCTTCGTCTTGGTGTCCAGCGCCTTCGGCGTCAGCGCCGATTGCGCGATGGCAGCGAAAGCCTTCATCACCTCGGGCGCGCCGCCGCGCAGGTTCTTCAGGTCGTTGGAGAGTTTTCTTGTGGTTTCCGGCCAATTGTCGATCATCGTCATCTCCTGGAAATCCGGCGCCGGCCGCCTGCGGCCGTCGGTGCACGACAGTTATATATGAATATTCGTATGTTACAATATGAAATTACCGATAGGCTGGCTCTGGCGCCTGCTATGTAGAAAATGAATAAGCCGTCGGCCCGAACGAATTGGACCCGTCACACGCGCGCGCCTAGAAGACAGCCGAGCAAGCAAGGGTGGAAATCATGAAAGTCTGCGTGGCCGGCGCGAGCGGCGCCTTCGGCATCAAGCATCTCGACGCGATCAAGAACATCGACGGCGTGGAAGTCACCTCCATCGTCGGCGGCCGTTCGGGCGACCTCGAAGGCTTCGCCAAGGAACGCGGCATCAAGCACTGGACACGCGACCTCAACGAGAGCCTCGCCCGCTCCGACGTGGACGCCGTTATCCTCTCCACGCCGACGCAGATGCACGCCGAACAGGGCATCGCCTGCATGAAGGCCGGCAAGCATGTGCTGATCGAAATCCCGATGGCCGACAGCCTCGCCGATTCCGAGGCGCTCGTGCGCACGCAGAAAGAGACCGGCGTCGTCGGCATGGCCGGCCATGTGCGCCGCTTCAACCCGAGCCACCAGTACATCCACAACAAGATCAAGAAGGGCGAGTTGAAGATCCAGCAGATGGATGTGCAGACCTATTTCTTCCGCCGCACCAACACCAACGCGACCGGGCAGGCGCGCTCCTGGACTGACCACCTGCTGTGGCACCACGCCTGCCACACGGTCGATCTCTTCCAGTACCAGACCGGCGAGGAGCCCTCGAAGGTGATGGGCCTCGAAGGTCCGCACCATCCCAATCTCGGCATCGCCATGGACATGTCGATCGGCCTGAAGACGCCGTCAGGCGCAATCTGCACACTGTCGCTGTCCTTCAACAACGATGGCCCGCTCGGCACCTTCTTCCGCTACATCTGCGACAACGGCACCTATCTCGCCCGCTACGACGATCTCTACGACGGCAAGGAGAACAAGATCGATCTCTCCGGCGTTGCGGTGTCGAACAACGGCATCGAGCTGATCGACCGCGAGTTCTTTTCAGCCATCAAGGACGGCCGCGAGCCGAACTCTTCTTTGGCGCAATGCCTGCCGGCAATGCGCACGCTGGATCGGATCGAGAAGCAGTTTTGATCATCGCTATCCCATTCTCCCCGTTTTACGGGGAGAAGGTGGCCGAAGGCCGGATGAGGGGCCACGCCGATACACCCGAACCAGTCGTTTGCCCCCTCACCCCAACCCTCTCCCCGTAAACGGGGGAGGGAGAGGACCCTCACCACTCAACCCGCTCGCCGCGCCAGTCGAAAAACCCGCCGGTGTCCCCGGCGTGGAGCCCATCGATCACCCGCAACAGATGATCCGCCGATTGTGCGGGCATGACGGCGTCATGCGCATCGCCCACGAAGGGCGCCGACAATTCAGTCCGCACAGTGCCGGGATGCAGCGCCACGCACACCGCCTCAGGCGCGCGGCGCGCGAGTTCGATTGACGCTGTGCGCACCAACTGGTTGAGCGCTGCCTTGGACGCGCGATAGCCGTACCAGCCGCCCAGCCTGTTGTCCCCGATCGAGCCGACGCGCGCCGAGAGCGTCGCGAACACGCTCCTCCCTTTGCGCGGGAAGCGCGGCAGCAGATGCTTCATGATCAGAGCCGGCCCGATGGCGTTGAGCGCGAAGGCGCGGGCGAGTTTCTGCGCATCGAGGTCGCGGAGGCTCTTCTCGGGCGTCTGCGCGCCGTCGTGCAGGAAGCCGGTGGCGTCGAGCGCGAGCCTGATTTCGCCACGCGCGGCCGCAGCCTCGATGACGCGCGCAATCGACGCTTCGTCCGTCAAGTCGAAACCGTCAGCGCGCGAGACGGCGAAAACATGCGCAAAGCGCTGCGACGCCTTGAGCTCGGCGACAAGCGCGGCGCCTATGCCGCCACGCGCGCCGAATACGACTGCGACGCTCGCGGCTTCGGAGGATGAGGCGTCTGGCGGCAAGCGAAGGGCTCCGGCTTCGCACGTGATACGCGCGCCGGAGGCATTCGGTTCAGAGCTTCAATGCTGCGCCAGTTCCAGCACCATCGGGCTGCGGAACGTGCTCGACGGCATCCACGGCAATTGTTCCTGCACGCGGCTGTAGACCGGCACCACCTTGTGGAATTCTTCCATCGCGATCGCCACCGCCATGCGCGCGATGGCCGATCCCAGGCACGCATGAACGCCGCCGCCGAAGCCCAGATGCCCGCGCGGCTTGCGCGCGAGGTCGTAAGTATCGGGGTTCTCGAACTTGCGCTCGTCGCGATTGCCGGAGCCGTAGGCCAGGCAGACAAAATCGCCGGCCTTCATCTTCTGGCCGTGCAGTTCCGTATCCTTCGCGAGACAGCGGCGG
>CAMFKC010000468.1 GCA_945956975.1 uncultured Methylocystaceae bacterium
GCAGCGGGCCGATCTCCGCCTGCCGCGCGCGATCGCCGAAGCGCGTCGAGATCGCCTGCGCGATCGGGATCGAGCGCGCCGTGGCGAGCGCGCAATAGTCGAGGCCCGGGCAGGCAATGATGTCGGTAATGAGCCCGGCGTTGGCCGTCGCCAGGTCCGCGCCGCACAGCGCCAGCCACAGCGCGTGCAGGTCGTCCTGCTTCACATGCGGCAGCACGAGGTTCTGCGCATGCGTCACCCGGATCTCGCCGTGCGAATAGCGGTCGGCGAGATCGGCGAAGAGCCGCATCTGGTCCGACGTCATGTCGCCCGGCACGCCGCCGACCGGCTTCAGCGAAATCGTCGCGATGGCATAGCCGTCGACGCGATGCGCGAACAGGTTGGTCTTCGTCCAGTCCGCGAAGGCCGCGTCCCGCGCGCGCGCCGCCTCGAAGGCGAGCGAGCGCGGCGCCAGCGTCGCGTATTGCACGGCCTCGCCCTGCGCGGCGATGCGCGCGAGCTCGTCGCGCTCGAAATCCGCGGGCGGCAGGTCGATGGCCGCAAACGCCGCCTCCACCTTCGCGCGGAACGTCTCGACGCCGATCTCGTGCACCAAAATCTTGATGCGCGCCTTGTACTTGTTGTCGCGCCGTCCCTCGGCGTTGTAGACGCGCAGGACCGCCTCGAGATACGGCAGCAGCTGGCCCTTCGGCAGGAACTCGCGCACCACCTTGCCGATCATCGGCGTGCGGCCGAGGCCGCCGCCCGCCAGCACCTCGTAGCCCGTCTCGCCCTGTGCGTTGCGCACGATGCGGATGGCGACGTCGTGCGCCCTCAGCACCGCGCGGTCGCGCGCCGCGCCCGACACCGCGATCTTGAACTTGCGCGGCAGGAACGAGAATTCCGGGTGCAGGCTCGACCATTGCCGGACGAGTTCGGCGACGGGGCGGGGATCCTCGATCTCGTCGCCGGCCACGCCCGCGAACTGGTCCGCCGTCACGTTGCGGATGCAATTGCCCGAGGTCTGGATGCAATGCATGTCGACATCCGCGAGCAGCGACAGGATCGCCGGCGCGTCCACCAGCTTCGGCCAGTTGAACTGCAGGTTCTGCCGCGTCGTGAAATGCCCGTAGCCGCGGTCGTACTTGTCCGCGATCACGGCGAGCTGCCGCAATTGCCGCGACGACAGCACGCCGTAGGGCACGGCGATGCGCAGCATGTAGCCGTGCAATTGCAGGTAGAGGCCGTTCTGCAGGCGCAGCGGCTTGAACTCGTCCTCGGTCAGCGCGCCATCGAGCCGGCGCGCCACCTGGTCGGAGAATTGCGCGACGCGCTCGCGCACGAAGGTCGCATCGAATTCGTCGTAGCGATACATCGGCCTACTCCGCGGCGGCGGCGGCATAGCCGGCGAGTTCCGCCTGCTTGCCGAGTTGGGGATAGACGGAGGGGCCGAGCGTCTTGAACCGCTCGCGGAAATGGCGCGGCGTCGGCGCGCCGTCCTTCACGTCCACGTCGATGAGGTAGGCGTCCACCACTTCCTGCCGCGCCGTGGCCGCATGGGCTTCCGCCTCCAGCGCGTCGGCGGCGGCCTCGTCCTGCGCGATGCGCGCGTCGCGCGGATCGGGCGACCATCCGCCGCGCGCCCGGAACACAACCTCGCCGCTGCGCAGGTCGTTGGCGATGAGAATGGCGGGCAAGAGCCTGCGCTTGGTTGAGACGGCCATGCGGACCTCCGGTTCGGCGGTGAAGGCGAAGCCGGCGCGCCGCGCAGGCCATCGCTCTCGTCGCCCTAGGAGGTACGACCCGCCCCCTCCTGTCTCAATCGGGGTTCAGGAGGCCGGTGTTTCATAGTTTTGCGCGAAATGAGAAAAACGTTCTCCCCGGGTGTTCCTTCTCCCGTGCAACGGGAGAAGGTGGCCCTCGCGCAGCGAGGGTCGGATGAGGGACTGGCGAGTTGACAGGACTCGACAGGTATCGGGGATGATCGCGGCGCCCTCATCCGTCGCGCTTTGCGCGACACCTTCTCCCGCCTTGCGGGAGAAGGGAGACCGGCCCCCTTACCCCCGCCGTTTTCCCTTGAACGCCCGCGTCCCGCCCTTGCCAGCCATCGAGCGGGGCAGCGGGCGGGCTTCGCCGCCGCCGAAATTGTGCGGACCCATGTCGGCGTCCGTGGGCTTGCGGGCGCGTGTCGCCGGCAGATTCGCGGCAGCTCCGAACTTCCTCTTCCCCGCAAACCGCCCTGCCTCGTCCTCGACATCCGCCTGGCGGGCCATCGGGTCTTCGGCCAACAACAGTTCGGTCGCCTCCAGCCGCTTGATCTCGTCGCGCATCCGCGCGGCTTCCTCGAATTCGAGATTGGCGGCGGCCTCGCGCATGCGCTTTTCGAGGTCCTGCAGCGTGATCTTGAGATTGTGCCCGACGAGCGGCTGCGCCGCGAGGCCGGCGTCGACCGTCACATGGTCCTGCTCGTAGACCGAGCCCAGAATGTCGGCAATGCCGCGCTTGATCGAGGCCGGCGTGATGCCGTGCTCGGCATTGTAGGCCATCTGCTTCTCGCGGCGGCGCTGCGTCTCGGCGATGGCGCGCTGCATCGAGCCGGTCTCGTGATCGGCATAGAGGATCACGCGGCCATCCACGTTGCGCGCGGCGCGGCCGATGGTCTGGACCAGCGACGTTTCGGAGCGCAGAAAACCCTCCTTGTCGGCGTCGAGAATGGCCACCAACCCGCATTCGGGAATGTCGAGGCCTTCGCGCAGAAGATTGATGCCGACGAGCACGTCGAAGGCGCCGAGACGCAGGTCGCGGATGATCTCGATGCGCTCGATGGTATCAATGTCGCTGTGCATATATCGCACGCGAACCCCGTTCTCGTGCAGATATTCGGTGAGGTCTTCCGCCATGCGCTTGGTGAGCACGGTGACGAGCGCGCGATAGCCTTTTTGCGCGGTGTCGCGGATCTCGCCGAGGAGATCGTCGACCTGGCTGCGCGCCGGACGCACTTCCACGGGCGGGTCGATCAGGCCGGTCGGACGGATCACCTGCTCGACGAACACGCCGCCGGTCTTCTCCATTTCCCAGGAGCCGGGGGTGGCCGAGACATGCACGGTCTGCGGTCGCATCGCCTCCCATTCCTCGAAGCGCAGCGGGCGGTTGTCGAGGCAGGACGGCAGGCGGAAGCCGTATTCGGCCAGCGTCGCCTTGCGGCGGAAGTCG
>CAMFKC010000469.1 GCA_945956975.1 uncultured Methylocystaceae bacterium
GCGCTCCAGCGACTGCCCGCGAACCTGGGCCTCGCTTGCGATCTGCGCCATCTCCAGGAACATGTCGTTACTGGAGAGAATGTTGAATTCCGCGTCGGTAATGACGGCGGCGTCGGGCAGGTTTACGACCAAATCCCTGAGGTTTGCCCCATCTGCGCTTGCCGCGCGCGCGCCGACGAGTTCGAGGCGCACCAGATACTGCTCGCTCTTCTCGTGGCGGAATACGGCGCCCGACACCCGCACGTCGCGTCCATCCAGTTGCGCGCGAACGTCGTCGGCGCGTCCGACGCTCTGCACGGCGGCCAGCATGGTGGCCACGGCACGTCCGCCGGCTGCGTCGAGCATATCGATCAGCGAGCGGCCGAGCAGCCGCTTGGCGCTCTTCCCGATCAGCGCGACGCCGGCTGGATTGACTTCGAGAATACGGTGCCCGGAGGGCGCGACGATGAGAAGCGGCTCCTGCGATGTCTCGAACAGCAGCGAGAATCGCGTCTCCGCCTGGCGCAGCCGCAGATACTCGCGCTCGGTCTCGGCCTGCGCCGCGATCAGCCGCTGCTGGATCGAGGCCGTGACGCTCATGTCGCGCCCGAAAAGCACGAGACGGCCCTTTTCGCCGGCGGGCGCGGCGCCGCATTCGAACGTCGCCTGCGCGCCGGACGGCAGCATGATGTTTACTTCGCGCCACTTGTGCGGCAGGCCCGCCCGCGCATCCTTCATCAGCCGCTCGACCTTGGGTTTGGCTTCCACGGTGAGCAGGTCGAAGAG
Organism: uncultured Methylocystaceae bacterium; assembly: GCA_945956975.1. GTDB lineage: Bacteria > Pseudomonadota > Alphaproteobacteria > Rhizobiales > Beijerinckiaceae > JAJXWB01. Next base: position 766 of record CAMFKC010000469.1, read on the forward strand.
GCTCGCGCCGATCCAGTCGGCTATGTTGACGCGCTGAAGCGCCGGAATGCTGCTCGAAACGTCATGGATGCGGGCTGCGTCGTCGACCACGATCGAAATATCGCATGCCGCGGCCAGAAGCCGGGCAGCGTCAGCCGCAGTCACATCGCCCAGCGACTTGCGCGGCGACTTGAACTGCTTGGGCGCGCTTGAAGCGGTCTGCTTCTGCATCCGGCCCCGCTTACCTTTTTCCAGAATTAAACGGACGTCAGCCTGATCCATGGTTCAGACAACCTGCATTAACACCCGGGAGGTCCATCCCTTGTCCCACGACGCCAGCCCCGGGGGCTGGCAGTTGAAGAACGGCGCGAAACGATTCGCGGAACGATGTTTCGTGCCGATCGGGTGCAATATGGCAAGCGTAAAGCAGGCGTGACAATAGCCATGGCGCCGCCGGGGCGTCGCCAGCCCCGCGGCGTTGCATTTCGGCTTCGTGCGCACAGGCGTTCCATCGATAGCCTCCTCCACAACGGAGACGAATCCTGACCGCCTGCCAACCACCCTTTTTCCGCTGACCCACACGATTGCCGCGTGAGGGCCAACGTTGCGCCAGCCCGCTCTTGCGGCGTCCGGCGCACGGGCGCTTTCCGCATATAAACGCAACAGGGCTTTGCTTGTAAAGTTTTTTATACGTCCAATTTGCTTGACAGTCTTGAGCCGGGAGGACTAGCCTTCAGGACTGACGCCAAGGGGATCGCGATGGTTGGCCAGTTCAAAGGCCCGGATCGACCGAAGGCCCTCTACACAGACGAGGAGCGCCGGCGTCGCGACGAATCCAGATGGACCATCGTTCAGGGCGTGCTCGCTCCCGTGCAGTTCGTCGTTTTCCTCGTCAGCCTCGGCCTGATCTTCCGATATCTCGCCACGGGAGACGGTTTCACGGCGGCCGCGGCCTCGATCGTGATCAAGACCTTCGTCCTCTACGCGATCATGATCACCGGCTCGATCTGGGAGAAGGACGTCTTCGGCCGCTACCTCTTCGCGCCGGCCTTCCTCTGGGAAGACGTCGTCAGCATGCTGGTGCTGGCGCTGCACACCGCCTATCTTGCGGCGCTGGCGACGAACAGCCTCGGCCCGCGCGGGCAGATGTTCCTCGCGCTTGCGGCCTATGCATCCTACTTCCTCAACGCTGCGCAATTCCTGCTGAAACTGCGCGCCGCCCGCCTCGACTACGAGTCGCGCGTCGCCGCCGTCGGGGAGCCTGCCGAATGAGCGGCGACCTCGACATCCTCCCGCGCGAGATCGCGGGCTGCTCGACACCCAAAGTGACCTTCGAGCGCGGCCAGCGCGAAGTCTTCTGCGGCCTGACCGGCATCGTCTGGATGCATCGCAAGATCAAGGATGCGTTCTTCCTGGTCATCGGCTCGCGCACCTGCGCGCATCTGCTGCAATCCGCCGCAGGCGTGATGATCTTCGCCGAGCCGCGCTTCGCCACCGCCGTCATGGAGGAGCGCGATCTCGCCGGCCTCGTCGATTCGCAGGACGAGATCGACCGTGTCGTCGAGGAACTGCTCGCGCGCCGCCCCGACATCAAGATGCTCTTCCTCGTCGGCTCATGCCCGTCGGAAGTCATCAAGCTCGATCTCTCGAAGGCGGCCTCGCGCCTGTCGCAGCGCCATCTGCCCAACGTCCGCGTGCTCGCCTATTCCGGCAGCGGCATCGAGACGACCTTCACCGAGGGCGAGGACGCCTGCCTCGCCGCGCTCGTCCCGCAGCTTCCCGAATCGCCCAAGGGCCAGCGCTCGCTGCTAGTCGTCGGCGCGCTCGCCGACGCGGTGGAAGACCAGATGCGGCGCCTGTTCAAGGCGATGGGCGTCGGCCCGGTTTCCTTCCTGCCGGCGCGTCACGCCAACGACATGCCGGCGGTCGGCCCCGGCACGCTCGTGCTGCTGGCCCAGCCCTTCCTGGCAGAGACGACGCGCCTGCTCGAAAACCGCGGCGCCCGCCGCTTGCCTGCGCCCTTCCCGCTCGGTGTTGAAGGCACGACCGGCTGGCTGAAGGCCGCGGCCCAGGCGTTTGGAATCGACGAACTGAAATTCCTCGCGGCAATAGCGCCGGCCCGCGAACGCGCCACCCGCGCGCTCGAACGCTACCGCGCGACGCTGGCGGGCAAGACGATCTTCTTCTTCCCGGACTCGCAGCTCGAGCCGCCGCTGGCGCGCTTCCTCGCGCGCGAGATGGACATGAAGATCGCCGAGATCGGCACGCCTTTCCTGCACCAGAAGATCATGTCGGAAGAACTCGCGCTCCTGCCGAAAGACGTCCAGATCGTCGAAGGCCAGGATGTCGACAAACAGATCGACCGCGCGCATGCCGCAAAGCCCGACCTCGTCGTCTGCGGCCTCGGCCTGGCGCTTTCCGCCGTTGCTGCCCTGCGTGCGCA
>CAMFKC010000470.1 GCA_945956975.1 uncultured Methylocystaceae bacterium
GCAGAATCCCGTTCAGCAACGAGATTCGAATGCGTCGCGCGATAGCACAAGGAAAGGACTCAGTCAGCAAGATCGCGACGCGATAAACCAGAGCCTTCGTGACCAGCAGCTTCAGTCCATTCCCCGCAATTCGCCTAATGGGCTCTTGGGGCAATGATGTTGCGCTTTAGCAACATCATTGCTAAATCTTTCTAATTCCCCTCTGCATGCTTGCTATTTGCAAACTTCGTGTATCGAATTAGGTATTCTTTTGTTGCATGCAGGGGTATTAGCGTGCGAATTTTCGTTCCCCTCGGGTTTTGCTTTTTCTTGTCCGCCTGTGGAACGCTTCCGAACTTGCCCCCCGAGGACAATTTACCTGTCTCGCTAATTGTCGATGCTGTTCAATGTGAATTGCATGAAGCGTTGGTTGATTTGCAGCCGCAATATAAATTTCTGTCCGATTGGCTCATCGGTGCTAATTTTACGTTTGTTGGCACGGAATCAGCGACTGTTTCACCAGATCTAGGTCTTGTTATTCCTATTTTTCGCGCCATGCGGTTGGCTGGCGGCACGTTCAATATAGGCGCACATCTTGACTTTACCGGCACCGCAAAGAGGACGGTAAATTTCAAACTTGGATTTTCCTTCGCTCAGATTGCTGCACTCGAATGCCCAAACGGCAAGGCGGTTTCTCGAGGATTAGCGTCCAATCTCGGTATTCACGAGTGGCTAAAAAGGACACTTTCAGCGATCGACGGGGATGACCATGTAGGAGAGCCTTTGGCTGTTGGAACCACGATACAATATACTGCAATAGACGCTGGTAAAATTACGCCCACACTAACGCTGCAGCGCCTTACAGATGTAAGGAAGACCACCCCTTCGGCTTTGATCTCCGCTGGGCGGACAGACGATCAAACTCTCGACATCGCATTAACTCCGGCACCGAGGCCGCAAAAGCCAAAACCCGTTGAAGTGATCATAGTTGGAAAAAAATAGATTTTTCTCTGCGCGCTTTGGAGCGTGGCTGAAGATCAGTTCCCCTTGCACCCGCCGCCCTCATGGTCCACATAGGGGCCGGGAGGTTGGCGGTGGACGCACCACTCGCCAACCGGGTCAGGTCCGGAAGGAAGCAGCCCTAACGAGACCGGGCGGGTCTCTGTCCAGCCTCCTACTTCGGCCTTTTCGCGCGCATTGGCGCGAAGGCCGGCTCCACCCATGCAGGGCGCAACCAGCAGGCGCAGATGACGGACGAAAGCCCGCAGGACGATCAAGCCGCGGGCGGCGGTCTCTTCGGCGAGCACGACCCTGCCCCCAAGGCGCTGGAACCCGCCCCGCAGGCCGCAGGCGCGGCGCAGGGCGCCTACCGGGTTCTCGCGCGCAAATACCGGCCCAAGAGCTTCGAGGAGCTGATCGGGCAGGACCTGATGGTCCGCATCCTCACCAACGCCTTCGAGCTGGGCCGCGTCCACCAGGCCTACATGCTCACCGGCGTGCGCGGCGTCGGCAAGACGACGACCGCGCGCATCCTTGCCCGCGCGCTCAATTATTCGCTGCCGGCCAAGGACGGCCGCCCGGCCATCGACAAGCCGACCGTGCACATGCCGGAGCTGGGCGAGCACTGCCAGGCGATCATCGACTCTCGCCATGTCGATGTGATCGAGATGGACGCCGCCTCGCATACCGGCGTCGACGACGTTCGCGAAATCATCGAGGGCGCGAAATACAAGCCCGCCGTCGCGCGGATGAAGGTCTACATCATCGACGAAGTGCACATGCTCTCGAAGAGCGCGTTCAACGCGCTTCTGAAGACGCTCGAAGAGCCGCCGGAGCACGTTAAGTTCGTCTTCGCGACGACCGAGATCGAGAAGGTGCCGATCACGGTGCGCTCGCGCTGCCTGCGCTTCGACCTGCGCCGCGTCGAGCCTGCCGAACTGATGAAACATCTCTCCCGCATCTGCGCGACGGAAAACGTGCAGATCGAGCCGGAGGCGCTGGCGCTGATTTCGCGCGCGGCGGAAGGCTCCGTCCGCGACTCGCTGTCGCTGCTCGACCAGGCGATCGCGCATGGCGGTCCCGGCCGCACCATTCCGGCCGAGGAAGTCCGCTCCATGCTCGGGCTCGCCGACAAGGCGCGCGTGATCGAGCTGTTCGACCGCCTGATGCGCGGCGATGTCGCGAGCGCGATCAAGAACCTGCAGCAGCAATACGACGAGGGCGCGGATCCCGGACAAGTGCTGGTCGAGGTCGCCGAATTCGTCCACCTCATCACGCGCGCGAAGGTCGCGCCCGACGTCCCGTTGTCGGCCGCGCCGCCGGATGAGGCGAAAGCCGCGTTCGACTATGCGGGCAAGCTGTCGATGGCCGTGCTGAACCGCGCCTGGCAGATCCTGATGAAGGGCGTGGCGGAGACGCGCGAATCCGCGCGGCCGCTCGCCGCCGCCGACATGGTGCTGGTGCGCCTCGCCTATGCCGCGGACCTGCCGACGCCAGACGAGGCCTTGCGCAAGCTCGGCTTCGGCGCGCCCGAGGGCAATGCGCCGCAGCGCGCGCCGGACCGCGAGCCTTCAGGCTCGCCTGCGAATGCGAGCCTGAAGGCTCGCGGTCCATTTTCCGCGCCAGGTGACACGGGCGGCGCGCGCGCCTTTGCGCCGCAGCCCTCGCCCGCACCGGCAGCCGCGCCGCGCGCGCTATTCGAGAAATTCGAGGACGTCGTCGCCCGCGCCGCCGCGGAGCGCGACATCCAGCTCAAGATCATGCTCGAGCGCGACGTGCGGCTGGTGACCTTCGAGCGCGGGCGGCTCGAATTTTCGCTCGCGCCCGGCGGCTCGACGCATCTGCCGCAGGCGCTGATGCGCAAGCTGCAGGACTGGACCGGCGAGCGCTGGATCGTGGCCCTGTCGAACCGCGAGGGCCTGCCGAGCATCGCCGAACTGCGCGCGGAAGCCGCGCGCGAGCGCGAGCGCGGCGTGGCCGCCGATCCGCTGGTGCGGGCCGTTCTGGAGAAATTTCCCGGCGCCGAGATCGTCGCGATCCGCAGTCCGGCGGATGCGCCCGAGATCGTCGTTCCCAGCGGGCCCGACGGCGCGGATGACATGATCTACGTCGACGAAGACGACGATCGCGACGACGATTGAATCGGGAGTGTGAAATGAAGGACATCATGGGCCTGATGAAGCAGGCGCAGGCGATGCAGTCCAAGAT
>CAMFKC010000471.1 GCA_945956975.1 uncultured Methylocystaceae bacterium
GTGATCGAGATCGTCGCCGAGAACGCGCCCGCCGGATGGGGCGCGCCGATCTACGCCAAGCTCGATTCCGAAATCGCGGGCGCGCTGATGACGATCAACGCCGTCAAGGGCGTCGAGATCGGCGCGGGCTTCGCCTCCGCCGAACTCACCGGCGAGGAAAACGCCGACGAGATGCGCATGGGAAACGACGGCAAGCCGCTGTTCCTGTCCAACAATGCCGGCGGCATTCTCGGCGGCATTTCCACGGGCCAGCCGATCGTCGCGCGCTTCGCGGTCAAGCCCACTTCCTCCATCCTCACGCCGCGCCGCACGATCGATCGCGCGGGGCACGAGGCCGACATTCTCACCAAGGGCCGCCATGATCCGTGCGTCGGCATTCGCGCCGTGCCGGTGGGCGAGGCCATGGTCGCCTGCGTGCTGGCCGACCAGTTCCTGCGCCATCGCGGGCAGGTGGGCTGAGCGCTACCCTCCTTAGAGGCCCGCTAGTTTGAGCCCCCGGTCAACCGCCGTCGCCCATTTCCTGCCGCGTCGCCTCGCGTCGTCGAGCGCATCGGATATGGCGTCGTCCGAAACGGCGTCGAACAGCGCGCGCGCCTGAGCAAGATCCTTTTCGCGTTTGAACACTTCGGGTCGCTCCTGCGCCACGATCAGCTTGTGCACCGCGTATCGCGCCGGCTGGGGCGTCAACAAGGGCACGCCGGCCCCATGAAGGGCAATTACCCGATCAGGCTCTTCGACCAGATAATCCTGATAGCGCAGGGCCGTCGCGCTCGATCTCAGTTCGGGGACTTCGATCGGGTTCTCGCTGCGCCGCAGATTGGTGATCGTCTCGACGATCATCGTATTCGCCGACCTGAACTTCGAAGGCAGGCTCGTGCTGTGGCCCGAATTGAAGATTGGCTCAAACGTGGCGTCGGCGCGCTTTAGAATCGCTAGAATGTCGGTCTTTTCGATATGCCGGACTGCGAGCGAAACCACGGACAGGTCGATGTCCTCGGTCGCCATGAGGTCGGTCGGCAGATAATAACCCAGGGGAGCGCTGTAACAGGCGTAGGCCAGCGTTCCGACGAGCACTACCGCCCCGGACTCGAACAGACCGGCGTTCGACAAGACTTCGAGCACGCGGCCCATCGCTGGCGTCGGCGCGGAGACACCCGCACGGCGCAGGGCCGAAACGAGCTTTCTCGCATTCTTCGCGGCCTGCGCTTCCGCCTTCAGTCGGTCCGCTTCACGTATCGCGTCGGGATCATCCGCTGGGCCGATCTGCCTCTGCACGCGAGCGGCTCCGTGACGCTCCTGTGCCGAGAGATAGTTTCGACCCGCGACGCGTCGCGTGAAGACGGATGCAGGCGCACTATGCGTGGCCTGCTGGGCCAGATTGAAATAGATCGTCTGAAGCGGAGCGGGGATCTGCCTGAGCATTTGCAGACAAAATATCCGATTTTGTCTGCAAACACAAAATCGTTTCCTGGAAATCTTGTTGACATCGCAATATTGTGATGGCAACTTTCGCAGGGATCGGGACGCAGAGCCCGGCCGTGAGGAAACGCATTCCGGCGCAGGCCGGCCAATTCGAACAGGCTGACCGGCTGACGCGCGGCCCCGCTGCGCGAGCGCGCGCGCGCCGGCGGCACAGGAGGGCGCATGAAGAAGCAGGCGACGGGTCTTGCGGCATTGGCCGCCATCGGGCTGGCGATCGCGCCGGCGCAGGCCGAGATTTCCGACGGCGTGGTGCGCATCGGCGTCCTCAACGACACGTCCGGCGTGTTCCAGGACTACAACGGCCCCGGCTCGATCGAGGCTGCGAAAATGGCGGCGGAGGATTTCGCGGGCGGCGGCAAGAACATCAAGGTCGAGATCGTCTCGGGCGACCACCAGAACAAGCCCGACGTCGGCTCGGGCATCGTGCGCAAGTGGCTCGACGTCGATCATGTCGACGCCATTGTCGACCTGCCGAATTCCGGCGTGGCGCTCGCCGTCAACACGATCGTGCGCGACACGCCGATGACCATGCTGGCGTCCAGCACGGCGTCCTCCGATCTCACCGGCAAGGCCTGCTCGCCCAATCTCGTGCAATGGGTGACGGACGCCTGGTCGATCTCGCATTCGACCTCCGGCGCCATGCTCGAGCGCGGCGGCGACAGCTGGTATTTCGTGACGGTCAATTACGCGCTCGGCAATTCGATCGAGGCGGATGCGACGAATTACATCCAGTCAAAGGGCGGCAAGGTGCTGGGCTCCGCCAAGCATCCGCTCGGCGCGTCCGATTTCTCGTCGTTCCTGCTGCAGGCGCAAGCCTCCAAGGCGAAGGTCGTCGCGCTGGCGAACGCCGGCCCCGACACGGCCAACGCCATGAAGCAGGCGGCCGAATTCAACATGCGCGCGCAGGGCCAGTCGCTCGTCGCCTTCCTGATGTTCGTCAACGACGTGCACGCCATGGGCCTCAAGACGGCGCAGGGCCTGCTGCTGACGGAAGCCTTCTACTGGGACATGAATGACGAGACGCGCGCCTTCGCCAAGCGTTTCGCGGCGCGCATGGGCGGCAAGATGCCGAGCGCCAACCAGGCCGGCGTCTATTCCTCCACGCTCGCCTATCTCAGGGCCGTGGCCGCCACCGGCAGCGACCATGCGAAGGACGTCGTGCCGCAGATGAAGAAGGCGCCGTTCCACGATCCGCTGTTCGGGGACATGAGCGTGCGCGCGGACGGGCGCGCCGTCCACGCCATGCATCTTTTCCAGGTGAAGTCGCCCGAAGAGAGCAAGTACGCGTATGATTACTACAAGCTGGTGAAGACCATTCCCGGCGATCAGGCGTTCCGGCCGATGGCCGAGGGCGGCTGCCCGCTGGTGAAGTGAGGAGGCGGCCATGAACGCACTCGCCCAGACACGCGCTTCGGCGCCCGTGCTGCAAACGGATCCGTTCACGCGCTCATTCATGGACGATCCATATCCGGGGTTCGAGGCCATGCGCGAGGCCGGGCCTGTGCTGTGGTCGCCGCAATACGAATGCTATGTCGTCGCGCGGCACGAGGACGTGCAGCGCGTGCTGAGCGAGTGGCAGACGTTCTCGTCCGCCGCCGGCGTCGGCCTCGCGAACTTCAACAAGGAAAAGCCGTGGCGGCCGCCGAGCATCGTGCTCGAGGCCGATCCGCCGCTGCACACGCGCACGCGCACGGTGCTGGCG
>CAMFKC010000472.1 GCA_945956975.1 uncultured Methylocystaceae bacterium
AAGGCGGGCGTGTAGCGCCCGACCGCGTAGAGACCGAGCAGCACGGCCACTAGCGCGAAATAGCGCATGTCGCGGTCCGCCCGGCGTAGCGGCAGGCCCGCCCCGATGGCGGCGGCGAAGGCCAGCGCGCCGAAATAGACCTCGCCCATGTTGCGCGCCAGAAACAGCCCGGTCGGCCCCCAGTCAGGCGAGGGCGGGCCCCAGAAATAGGCGAGCGGGCCGGAAACGCCGTAGAGGTCGGGCGCGACGATTGTGAGGAGCGACGCCGGGTGGAGCGAGCCCTTCACGACCTCGCTGAAGACAATTTCAGGCCGGTTTGAGCTGACGGCCAGTATTTCCGACAGGAGAACCGGAGGCCCCGCGACGATCAGGCCGACAATCGCGCCTGTGGTCAGCGCCGGCCAGAACGTGCGCAAGTTCGCCCGAGGCCCGGCGCCGGCAAAGGCGCGCTGAGCGACGAAGCCCGCCAGGATGATCGTCTGCAGCCAGGCGATCTGATCGCGGCCCGCAACCATGAAGGCAGCGAAAAGACCGGCCGCCGCGCCCCAGAAAACAGAGCGTCGGTCGAGCGCGCGGGCGAGCGCGAACAGCGCCAAGGGAAACCACGCAAGGCTCATCACCTGCCCGACATGCTGCAGCCGCCAGGCCGCCGAGCCGCCGAAGGCGAAAGCGATCGCCGCGACCAGCGCGCCCTCGGCCCGCCACCCGCGATCGCGCGCATACAGGATGAGGCCCAGCCCGCCGAGCGCCAGATGGGCGAACAGCACGCCGTCCGCCAACCGGAACGAAGGCGCGGGCGAGAGCCAGGCGGCGACAAGGTAGAGCGGCGCGAAGATCAGCGATTGCGGGTCTGCGATCTGCGGCCAGCCGTCAAAAATATTGGGCGTCCAGAACGGACTGAGACCCGCAGCAAGCGACCGCGCAAGAAACGCGAATTGCGGGTAAAAATGCGCCTTGGCGTCCCAGGGGATGGCGACCCTGCCGGATAGCCACGGCCAGCATAGATAAAGCCAGACCAAAGCGAAGACGAGGCCGGCGAAGATGTAGTCGCCGAACCCGCCGCCCTGCTTCCCGTCCTCAGACGAGGGGCGGATGGAGTTCGGCATCGATGTCGTGGCCGGCGCGGTCCCGCTTCGCGGCAAGGTAGCCGACATTCTGCGCCGTCGGGCGCCCGATGACGCGTTCCTGCGCCACCACGTCGAGACCGGCGGCTTCAAGGGCGGCGATCTTGTTCGGATTGTTGGTTAGGATCTTCACGCGGGACACGCCCAGCTGCTTCAGCATGTCCGCCGCGAAGCCGAAACTGCGCTGGTCATGGTCGAAGCCGAGCACCTCATCGGCGTCGTAAGTGTCGAAACCCTCGGCCTGCAGGCGGTATGCCTTGATCTTGCTCGCCAGACCGTTCCCGCGGCCTTCCTGGTCGAGATAGAGGATCACGCCGCCCCCATTTTCGGCCATCGATCGGGCTGTCATGCGCAACTGGTCGCCGCAATCGCACTTCAGGGAACCGAAGAGATCTCCGGTGAGGCAGGCCGAGTGCAGCCGCACAGCCACCGGCTTGGAAAGATCCGGTTGGCCGACGATGACGGCGGCCTGATCCCGCAGGCCTTCGCCGCCCCGGAAAATGACGAATTCCGACTGGGGCGCGCCCTCCAGCGGCACCTTGGCGCGGGACACAATGTGCAGTTCTGCGCCGCGCCGGGCAGGGTATGCAGCGATTGCGGAGGCCGAGACGCGAGCGACAGGCGCCTCCGCCAGTGCGCCCGCATCGAGCGGCAGCACCAGCAGGGCCGGGAGTAGGGCTGCGAGATGGGCCAGGCGCAGACCCATGTCCTCGGCCTGGCTGATCGGCAGCACCGGTGCGTCGAGCCGCGCGCCATCCTCGATCGAAAGGCGGGCGATCGTCTGCAAGTCAGGCTTTTGAAGGACGATCGCGCCGGCTTCGCGGTCCGCCGCGCCGAGCCGGTGTAGCCGGGGCCCGGCCAGGATGAGTCGCGCGCGTCCGCCCGCCAGGCCAGCGAGCGCGGCGACGCCGACGTTGTCCAGCCCTTCGACGGGGGCGGCCAGCGCAGCTGTGTCGGCCGTGTCGATCACGACCGGCCGGCCGGCCCGGAATTCGGCGATCGCACGCTCAGCCGCAAGCTGGTCGCGCGCTACGCCGCCCAGCAGTCTCTCGATACCCATTCTAATCCCAATTCGATCGGCGCGACGGCCACATATCGCAATATATAAGACGCCACAGCGCTCATGACGACATGCACGCTGCCGGATCGGCATCGGATGTATTGCAAAGTCGGCCGCTTCGCCAGCGGCCGACCCGTGTGCAGTGCAGCGATCTCTATGGCGGCCGTCAGGAACGCCCGCCGCAAGGGTCGAGCCGGGTTCCGCGCGCCGCCGCAGATGTCGAGGCGGGAATGACGGTCACGATTTCGCGTGTGCCAGGGCGGATGATCACGATTTCGTCCTCGACCACCACATATTCGTAACCGCGATATTCCGGGACGATTTCGATGATTTCGCGCGGCAGAGGCGCGATCCGCACGCGTGTGGGAATGCGCGCCCCGACGCTGATCGAGAAATCGGCGCGATCCGCGCGCGGTCCCTTGTGGCGCTCAAAATAGGTCGAAAGGCGCGAACGCTGGCGGTCGTTCAATTCGCGGCGGTCGCCTCGATCGCCTGTCCGCATTTCGTCCCGCCCGCTGCGCGCATTGTCGCGAGACTTGTCGCTGTCGTGCGCGCGGTCCGTCGAAGCGCGGCTACGGTCTGCGCCATCTTTGCCGCGGTCGGCTTTGTCGCGCATCTCGTCTCGGTCGCTGCCGGCGCGGTTTTTGTCGTCCGCCGCCGCATTCTTGCCGTGTTCGCCCTTGCCCGGCGCACTTGTCCTGTCCGCGTCACGGCCACGCTCTGTCTTCTCGCCAGCGGCCTTCGGCGCATCGGCCTTGCGCTCTCGCTCGCCGGGTGACGCCGCCTTTCCGGTCTCGGCGGCGCGGCCGGGCCGGTCTTCGGCCTTCCCGGCGTCCGAGCTGCGCGCGGCTGGCGTCGGCTTTTCCTCGCGCATGATGGGCGCCGCCCCGCTGGCTGGCGCAGAGGGCTTTTCGCCGGCGCCAGTCGGCTTTTGGGCTGCGCCGGCGTCCGGCTTGGGCGCAGGCGCCTGGGCTTGCGCCTCCTGAACCGGC
>CAMFKC010000473.1 GCA_945956975.1 uncultured Methylocystaceae bacterium
GCCCTCGCCTCGCTCGCCGGCCCCGCGCCGCGCAACGTCAATCGGCTCGTCAACGCCTACCGGCTGGCGCGCCACGACGCGCCCGACGATCTCGCCGCGCTCGCCTTCCAGCTCGCGCTCTCGATCGGCGGCACGCGCACCGAGCGCGATCTCGTGGCCAAGGCCCTGGCGACCAGCGATCCGGCCGCGGCCTTCGCGGCGCCGGAAGCCGGTCCGCGGATTGCGAGCGCGCTGCAGGCCGCAGCGACCGCGCAGGGCGGCGCCGTGACGACCGCATCCGCCATCCGCGCTGCGGCGATCGCGCGCATGTGGACCTTGTAGAGCAAGCGACCGCTTGACCGCAGGCTCGCCTCGATGCGGCAGCGAGCCTGAGGGCGCGCGGTCCGAAGGGGCTGCATGTCGCACGAACCCTCTTCGCCTCGGCCCGGGCTGTCGCGTGCGATCTGGGCGCTCGGCTTCACATCGATGTTCATGGACGTCTCCTCCGAGGCGATCCATGCGTTGTTGCCGATCTACCTCACGACCGTGCTCGGCCTCTCCGCAGCCGCCATCGGCGTCATCGAGGGCCTCGCGGAAGCGACCACGCTCGCGGCCAAGATAGTCTCCGGCGCGATCTCCGACTGGCTCGGCCGTCGCAAGCTGCCCGCCATGATCGGCTACGGGCTCGCTGCCGCGGCCAAGCCGGTGTTTGCGCTCGCGACAGGCCCCGCGCTCATCGTCGCCGCGCACATCGTCGACCGGTTCGGCAAGGGCGTGCGCGCCGCGCCGCGCGACGCGCTGGTGGCCGATCTGACCCCGCCTGAGCACAGAGGCGCGGCCTTCGGCCTGCGGCAGGCGCTCGATACGATCGGCGGCGTCGTCGGCCCGCTCGCCGCTGTCGCCGTCATGCTGGCGAGCGGCGACAATTTTCGGCTGGTCTTCGCGCTGGCGATCGTGCCGGCTCTCCTCTCGGTCGGCACGCTTGCGCTGTTCGTTCCGGCCGACCGCGCGACGCCGCGCAGCATCGGATTTCCGCTCTCGCGCGCGGCGGCCAGGGCGATGCCGCGCGCCTTCTGGATCGTCGTCGGGCTCGGCTCTGCGTTGGCCGCGGTGCGGGTGGCGGAGGCCTTCCTCGTCCTGCGCGCGACCGGGCTGATGGTCGATCCGGCTTTGGCGCCGCTGGTGCTCGTCGTCATGAGCATCGTCTACGGCGCCGGCGCCTACCCCGCCGGCGCCCTGTCCGACCGGTATTCGGCCCGCACGATGGTCGTTGCGGCGCTGCTGGCGCTCTGCGCGGCCGATCTCGCTCTGGCAGGCGCGCCCTCCCTGCCATGGTTCTTCGGCGGCGTTGCGCTCTGGGGCGCGCATATGGCGCTGGCGCAGGGCCTATTCGCCAAGCTGGTCGCCGACGCCGCGCCGCAGACGCTTCGCGGGACAGCCTTCGGCCTGTTCAATGTCGCAAGCGCGCTCGCCCTGGTGGTCGGAAACTCCACGTTCGGTTTCGTCTGGTCGGCGCACGGCGCGCGCGTCGCTTACGCAGCGGCGGCGGTCGCAGCGCTGTGCGTGGCGGCAATCGCCTTTCTCGTCCTGACGCCCGACAAAAAGCCCGACTGACCCTGCGGAATCGACGATTTGTTATGAGTGCGCGTGGATGCTCGGCGCCTCGCCAGGCAGCAGCGCCATGTCCGATTTTGCATCGATCCTCGCAGCCGTCGAAAGCCGGGCCGCCGCGCACAGCGACGGGCGGCCGGCGTGGCGGCGGTCGCGCCTGTCTTTCCCGGCGCCGCTCGGCCACGCTGCGCAAAGCCCGCGCCTCGCCATCGACGCCTATGCGTCGCAGGCCATCCGCAACCCCTCACATGCGCCGGAGCGAGCGGCGCTGCGCGACGCGATAGCTGCGGCGCGCGATGCGGACAGCCTGCGGGCGCTGCGCCGCCTCGCCGCCCGCGCGTTGCATCCCGATCGCGGCGGGGACGGGGCGGCGCTCGCCGAATGCAACGCCTTGATCGATGCTGCGCTCAGGACTTCTCGAAGAACATCTTGAGCTGCTTGTCCGGCTTGGGGTCGCACGGCGCAACGACGATCTCGAAGGGGAATTTCGCCTTCTCGTCGGCGAGCTTCGGGATGGTCCAGCATTCATTGTCCGCCGAGCGGATGGCCGCGGCCTCGCCGGCCGACTTGAAGCTCGATGTCCATTTCGTGCCTGCGTCGCCGCATTTCTGGATAGACGCGAGCGCTTTCGCGCCGCTGCGCGCCACACCGACGCATTGGCCTTCGACCTTGTCGACCTGGATCGCATCGCCAGCGCGCACGAAGCGGTTCGACGATCCGTCTCCGGGACAATTGTCGAGCACGAGTTGCGTCCCCTCGCCCCACTTTCCGCCGCGCGCGATGACGCAGCTCTGCGAGGCGCCCGGGAAGTCGGGATAGATCATTTCGCCCTTCGGCTTGGCGGCTGTAGCGGCCGCCGCTTTCGCGCCGGTCAGCGCGCGCGCGCAGATCTTGGCGTCCGCGCCCTCCCAGCACGCGCCCTTGCGGGTCAGCGCGCCGAGCATTTCATGCGCATGCGAGGCCTTCGACACGCCGTTCCACGAGGCGTCTGCGGTCTTGCCGCCAGGGTTGACGTTGACATAGGCGAAATAGTCCTTGCCGGAGATGCGGAACGATCCGTCCGGATCGGCCTCGAACTGGCACTCGCCCTCGATGTAGGTCTTGCCCTTCACGGTCAGCGTGCAGGACGCCGGCTTCATGGCGGCCAGCGCCGGCGACGAGACGAGGCCGGCGAGTATCAGGGCGCCGGCCGATGCGATCAGATATTTCATGGTGAGCCCTCGCCTTGTCGCGGTCATTCGCCCAACCGCACGATCATGATGTCGATGTCCCGCGTCGGCGTGAAATTCTGCTTGCGGACTTCGAATGTGGTCGGGCCGATCTTCTTCACCCCGGTCTCGCAGAAACTGATCAGGGAGTCGGCCTTGCCCTTGTCGATCACGAGCCGATAGTCGCCGATAGGTCCGGCCCAGTTGGCGCCCGTCTTCAGAACGTAGGAGATTCGGTATTCCGGCGGCGGCGCGCCCTTGTTCTTCCGTGTCATCGCGCCCACGGCCTTCACGAGGTCCGCATCCGCGCAGAACCGCGTCTGATAGTCGCGCCTGGTTGCAGCATCGGCGGTCTTGTCGTTGACCTGTGTCTGCAC
>CAMFKC010000474.1 GCA_945956975.1 uncultured Methylocystaceae bacterium
CCTTGGCGGTCAGCTTCCGCTCGGCGGCGATGCTGTCGAACGTCGCCCCGGCCTTTATCTTTTCGGACGCTGCCTTAGCTTCGGCCTCGTCGGGGAAAACGATCTGCTGGATATCGCGCTTCTCGGGCGTGCCGAAACGGCTGTCCTTGGCTGTGTCGTAAACCTTCTGCGCATCGGCGTCGGAGACGTCCTCCGGCCTGGCCGCACTCGCGGGCGTGACGGCCAGCGTAACGATCTTCCGGTACTGCGGAGCGACGAACTGCGCTTTGCGGTCCTCGTAGAACTTTTTCAGCTCCTCATCGGACGGCTTGGCGGCCTCGCCTGCGCTCGATGGGGTCAGCAGCACGTAATCGACGCTGCGCGTCTGGCCGCGGTAGCGGTCGACGGCGGCCGTCATCACCTGCGGCGCCTGCACACCGCCGGCCAGAGCCTCGCCGAGCTCCTGGCGCAAGTAGGTCGCCTTCTGCTCGCGCACGAACGTGCGCTCGTTGAGCCCGTTGTCGCGCAACACGGCGTCGAACCGCGCACGGTCGAAGCCGCCGGTCACCGGGTCCTTGAAGGACGGATCGCTCTGCACGGATTTGGCGAGCTGCTCGTCCGACATGGCGAGGCCGAGGCTGTGCGCTTTCTGGTCCAGCGCGGCCTCGGTCACGAGACGGCCCAGCACCTGACGGTCCAGCCCCGCCTGGCGGGCTTCGTCGTTGGTGACGACGCGGCGCATGCGCTGCTGCAGCCGCTGCAATTCGGTCTGGTAGGCGTAGCGATAGGCCTCCGACGAAATTTCGGTGGAGCCGACGGTGCCGAGCTTGCCCTGGCCGAATCCGCGGAAGATGTCGCCGATGCCCCAGATCGCGAAGGACACGATGATGACGCCGAAGACGATCGTCATGATCGCCTTGCCGAACCAGCTTTTGGACGCCGTGCGCAGGCCGTCGAGCAACGTGAATCCTCCAAAGGCGCCGGACTGGCCACGCCGTTCTGGCCGAGCAAGAAGCGGTGAATCCCGCCTGAAATGCGGCGCGGACCATATAGGCGGGGTGGCCGGGGGGCAAGGCTAGGACCCGCGGCCTCTGGAGGTCTTTTGCAGCTTTTGCTAGAGTGGGGCATGCGCAGAAGCGAAGCGATAGAAGTGTTGCGCCGCCATGAGGCGATCTTTCGGCGCCTTGGAGTAGCTCACCTCTATCTCTTCGGGTCGACTGCTCGCGATACTTCCGACAGCGCATCGGACGTCGATCTGTTTCTCGACTACGAGAAGGGTCAGCTCGGCCTGTTCGAACTCATGGATGTGCGTGAAGAGGCCTCGAGGGTCCTGGGGGTTCACGCCGATGTTTCCACCCGCGACAGCCTCCACGCACTGCTCCGTCCGCGCATTGAGGCTTCGGCAGTCCAGATTTTCTGATGTTGCGATCGGTCGGCCCCCGCCTTGTCGATATGATCGAGGCGATCGAGAGGATTCGTGAGGTCCTAGCCGACAGCCCGCTGGAGGCGTTCGAGGCGGATTGGCGGGGAAAATGGCTCGTCGAACGCGGGATCGAGATCATTTCCGAGGCGAGCCGCCATCTGCCGCCGGATATGAAGGATCGCCATCCAGAAATTCCATGGCGGAAGGTGGCTGGAATTGGAAATGTGCTGCGGCACGACTACGGACAGATCGCGGCGCCGCTGATCTGGAAGCTCGCCTCCTCCGATCTCTTTTCGCTGGAAGCTGTTTGCCGCATCGAACTGGCGAATCTGCCGCCGGACTGAGACTGGCGGCGAGTCAGGCGCACAAGGTCGCATTGCCAGCCGCGCGCGGCTTCGCTATCGCCTGACCTCAGAAGATCGAAATCGCAATCCGGAGGAAATCATGGCCGCGCCGCGCCCGCTCGTCGCTGGAAACTGGAAGATGAACGGCCTCAAGGCCTCGCTCGGCGAGCTCGAGGCGATCCGCGACGCGGTGAAGTCCGGCGGGGCAGGGCGCGCGGAAGCTGCGCTGTGCCCGCCCTTCACGCTGGTCGCCGCCGCGGCCGCCGCGGCCGAGGGCTCGCCGCTCGCCATCGGCGCGCAGGATTGCCACGCCAAGGTTTCGGGGGCCCACACGGGCGACATTTCCGCGCAGATGTTGAAGGACGCCGGCGCGACCTACGTCATCGTCGGCCATTCCGAGCGCCGCGCCGACCACGGCGAGACCGATTCCATCGTGCGTGAGAAAGCCGCGGCCGCCATCAAGGCGGGGCTGACGGCCATCGTCTGCGTCGGCGAGACCAAGGACGAGCGCGTCGGCGGAAAGGCGCTGGACGTGGTGGGCAGCCAGATCGACGGCTCGCTCGACCCGGATTTCCCCGCCACCAACCTCGTGGTCGCCTACGAGCCCGTCTGGGCGATCGGCACCGGCCTGACGCCGACGGCGGCCGATGTCGCCGAGATGCACGCCCACATCCGCGGCAAGCTGGAGAAGGCTTACGGCCGCAAGGGCGTCGACATCCGCATCCTCTACGGCGGTTCGGTGAAGCCGGAGAACGCCGTGGAGCTGATGGGCGTGAAGAACGTCGATGGCGCTCTGGTCGGCGGCGCGAGCCTGAAGGCCAAGGATTTCATGGGGATTGCGGGGGTCTACAAGTAAGATCGCCTGCGAACGCTGGCCTTCCCGACTTGCATAGGCTAGAAGGCCGCCCATATCGGCCTTGGGCCGGACCGAATTCGGAAAACCAATGCAGACCGTACTCATCGTCATCCACCTCATGGTGGTCGCAGCGCTGGTCGTCGTCGTGCTGCTGCAGCGCTCGGAAGGCGGCGCGCTGGGCATCGGCGGCGGGGGCGGCGGCGGCTTCTTCACCGGCCGCGGCCAGGCCAATGCGCTCACGCGCGCCACCGCGATTCTCGCCACCATCTTCTTCCTGACGTCGATCGCGCTGACGGTTCTGGCGAGCCTGAACCACAAGCAGAAGTCGATCTTCGGCGGCGAGCAGCCGGCCGCGACGCAGCCCGCCGGAACCAACGCGCCGCCGCCGCTGCCGGAGGGCAAGGGCGGCCTGCTGGACAGCCTGCAGAAGATGCAGGACCAGAAGCCGGCGGCCCCGGCCATCCCGCCGGCCCCCACCGGGCCGCAGGTGCCGAAGTCGCAGTAAGCAGTCGCAGATTCAGGGCAGGGGCCGGGCGACCGGCCCCTTCTCTTTTGGGGCTGT